>JAAXHX010000017.1:0-12858 GCA_012270635.1 Dehalococcoidia bacterium
TGGAAGGGCTGTAGGCCAATGGTGGGGTCCACGCATTCCTTGAGTATCTTCTCAGGGGTCGCGGCGGCTACTTCCTCGATCTCCATACCTCCGGCCTCGCTGGCCATGATTACGGGCATCCCCGCCGACCCGTCGATGACGATTCCGACGTACAGTTCCTTGCCCTCCGGAGCGGCCTTTTCGATGAGCACCTTCCCGATGGGGACGCCGTCGGCGGTGGTCTGATGGGTAACCAACCGGGTCCCCAGCAGCGATTTGGCGGAGGCGGCAGCCTCTTCCGGCGTATCGGCGACTTTAATCCCGCCGGCCTTGCCCCGGCCCCCGGCGTGGACCTGAGCCTTGACCACGACCCGCCCCCCCAGATCTCGGGTGATCTCCGCTGCTTCCTCCGGGGTCTCGGCGGCCCGCCCCTCGGGGACAGGGATTTTGTATTGGGCCAGCAGCCCCTTGGCTTGATATTCGTGGATCTTCATTTCCGCTCCTTTGACAAGCGGCGATTATGATAGCCGACAGGCTATGGCCTGTCCATAAAATCGGGAACGGTCAAGCCCTTACGCTATCCCTTTCCCAAGGACGGAGCGGGGGTGGAGAGAAGGGGCCTATCTCGAATTGCGAGCACGGATAAGACCCCGACCACCGACAATGCCAGGGCCAATACCCACGTGCTGTGGTAGTCGCCGAAAATATCGAACATCAACCCGCCAGTGTACGCCCCCAGCCCCCCTGCCATCTGGTGGACCATGTTCGCCGTTCCCGTGAGCGCCCCCAAGTTCCCCGCACCGAAGGCCCGTGTCAGGTATATCGGGGCGAGGGGGGCGGTCATCAGGAAGGTGAACCCGTAAAGGAGGCCGAAGCCAATTACGGCGGGTGGAGAGTTGGAGGTCACCACCAGGGAGAAGGTGACGATCCTGATGAGAAAGCAGAGTCCGGCGGGCTTGCCTGGCCCGAAGGCGTCGGAGAGATACCCTGATACTAGGACCCCCAACATCCCCATCACGCCCATTATCGCCAGCAGGTTGCCGGCCAGCACGGGGCTGATTGCCTGGTCGGTGGCATAGGCAACTATATGCGTGCTGACCAGGAAGTCCTGGAAGCCGCAGATGAAGAACATAACGACCATCGTGAGGAATTTTCGGGAGGTCACGACCTTTCTGTACGAGATGCCGGTTTCCGGGAGCCTGCGCTCGACGGTCTGCTCTTCTCGATCCTCGGGCGCCGCATCTGCTTTGTCCAGGGTGGGCCGAGAGCGGAGGAAGGCCATGACCATGGGCACGCTCAGGACGGGAATCATCAGACCGATGATCATGTAGGAGGGGCGCCACCCCCAGTCCAGCAGGAAAGACGAGACTATGGAGATGATTACGAGCTGACCGATGGCGCCGCCGGCAATCGCCGTGCTGTTGGCCTTCCCCGGGGTGTTGGGGAACCAGCGGCTCACCAGGACGATCATAACCCCCAGGTTCGAGCCCCCGCTCCCGACCGCGAAGACCACGCCGTAGAGCAAGAAGAGTTGCCACGGCGCTTCCACGAATCCGGTGAATCCCGCCCCCGCAGCCATAACCAGGACAAAGGCCACGATTACCAGCCGAAAGCCGTACCTGTCGGCGAGGCGGCCCGCCACGGGCATGGCGAAGGCGGAGACCACCATGTAAGTGGTCTGCACCAGGGAGAGGGGCCCCCGGCTCCAGCCCAGGTCCGCTTCCATGGGTTTCAGCATCACGCCGAAGGCCATGCGGGACCCGCTGTTGAAGAATATGACCACGAAGGCGGTGGCCAACACCAACCAGCTGAGGTCTAACTTTCGGGCCCGGTTCAACATGTTCTTAGGCCATCGAGGGGAGGTGGACGCCTTTAGGTCGAGCGCTCCAGGAAGCGCCGATACGCCTGCAGCAGCTCCCGGGCCCGAGACCATGACTCCGAGGGATGAATGCCGGGGCAGTTGTAGCCCAGGAGGTCTTTCAGGCGGCCTTGCGTCTCATCGGTGTAAACGGCGGTCCCATCATCCTGAATTTCAGAGATGCCGAAGACGGGCAAAGCGGCACGCCCGATGTCCTCGGCCTCCTCACGGGACAGCTCCGAAGGAAGGGCAAGCTCCGCTCCGTTGGCCCCCAGCCTCACGGGGTAATCGCCCGGCAGCCCCGAGGGTGAATTCACGGGCATTAGTTCCCGGGTGTCGTTGGCGACGGCCAGGGCGTTCTTTACCGCCGAGGCGGCAGGCGTGGAAAAGATCGGCGCCTGTCCCTTCCCCTGGAAGAAGCGGGAGCGGATTGCGTCTTCTATCAAGGCCTTCGGGTCGTATTTGGAAGTCACGTCTATCCCGTCGACGGTGAGAT
The DNA here is from genome assembly GCA_012270635.1 of Dehalococcoidia bacterium. The sequence goes on from JAAXHX010000017.1 coordinate 2,334, forward strand.
TCAGGAAGAAGGGCATTTTGGTCGGGCCAGCGTGTAGCATGGCGCTGCCGCCACTCACCAGGAACACCTGCACGTTACCGGTGGGGCGCCGGTGGTCCACGGCGACGACACGGCGTATCTCGTAGGCGAGGTGTTCACAGTTCCCCGCCCCGCACACCGCCCCGAGTCCCGCGCCCCAGAGCATCGGGTTCACCCCGTCGGCGAAGGATACGTTGACTACGGGAACATCGAGTTCGGCCCGCTCCCGGGCCTTCATTACGTTGTAGGCCGGGGCCAGGTGCCAGGGCAGTTGCGCCCCGATGCCCAATGCCGCCCGCGCCCGTTCACCGGCCTCACCTGGCACCCGGGCCAGCCGTTCGGTGACGGACCTGGGAGAAAGGAGAGAGGAGATGTTGATGACAACGTCCGCTCTCACTTCGGAGAGAACGTCCGCAGTCTGAGAGACGTTGGATAGGTCAACCTGGTAAAACGCGAAGGACTTCTCCTGACCGTTCATGGATGCGCCGATGGCGGCGAGGTTGGTGCGGTATCGCCCCCAGTCGGAGCGGATGTCTGCAACGGCAATGGCGTCGACACCCGGCTTCCGGGCCAGGAATTCCAGGGCCCAGGCCCCCACGTCCCCGAGTCCTATTATCAGCGCTGTAACGCCCAAGGCGTACCTTCCCAATCGATGCTGCTGCGATGCAGGGATGGCGGAGGGAGTGGGATTCGAACCCACGGTACGCTGACGCGCACTCCGGTTTTCAAGACCGGCGCCTTAAGCCACTCGGCCATCCCTCCGGGAACGGGACGGGCTATATGATACGCCTTTTGGGGTGGGGGTGGGGTGAGCCTGCTATGGAGCTTCTATCAGGTCGAAGCCGGTGTACGGCTGCAACGCCTCTGGGATGCGCACCGAACCATCGGCCTGCTGGTAAGTTTCCAGAACGGCTATCAACACCCGCGGCAGCCCCAACCCCGAGCCGTTGAGGGTGTGAACGTACCGGGGCCTCGCTCCTTCCGCGGGTCTGTAGCGGATGTTGGCCCTGCGGGCCTGGAAGTCCAGGCAGTTGCTGCAGGAACTCACCTCCAGCCATTCTTCGCAGCCGGGGGCCCAGACCTCCAGATCGTAGGACTTGGCGGAGTGGAACCCGAGATCGCCGGTGCAGAGCTGCAGCACCCGGTAGGAGAGGCCCAAGGTATCGGCGACCCGCTCGGCGTCGGCAAGCATGGACTGGAGGGCCCGTTCGGAGTCCTCCGGCACGACGAACTTGTACATCTCCACCTTGTCGAACTGGTGGCCCCGCTTGATTCCCCGGGTGTCCTTGCCCGCCGACATCTTCTCCCGGCGGAAACATGGCGTGTAAGCGACGTAGTTCAGGGGAAGATCGGCGGCGTCGAGGATTTCGTCCCTGTGCAAGTTGGTGAGGGGCACCTCGGCGGTGGGCACGAGCCACAGGTCGTCCTCTTCGTCGTGGTAGACGTTGTCGGCGAACTTGGGCAGCTGCGCGCTCCCGACCAGTGCCTCGCGCTTGACTACGAAGGGCGGATATACCTCCGTGTAGCCGTTTTGGGACTGGTGGAAATCGACCATCCAGGAGATGAGCGCCCTCTGGAGCCGGGCCCCGCGGCCCTTGAGGACGTAGAACCGGGAGCCCGATATCTTTACGCCTCTCTCGAAGTCCAGTATGCCCAGGTTTTCGCCGATCTCCCAGTGGGGTCGGGGCTGGAAGTCGAAGGCCGGCGGCGCACCGGCGGTCTTTACCAGGACGTTTCCCGTCTCGTCGACGCCTGGGGGAACATCCGGCAGGGGAATGTTGGGCATCTGGAGCATCAACTGGTCCAGCTCTTCGTCCAACTCCTTCAGGTCGGCTTCCAGGGTCTTTATCTCCGCCCCTACCTGGCGCATCTCCGTAATCACCTCCGGGGGCTTTTCCTTCATCTTGGAAAGCTCTTTGCTGACCTGGTTGCGGCGCGCCCGTAGGGTTTCGGAAGAGGTGAGAATAGCTCGCCGCTTTGCATCCAGCTCGATGGCCCGGTTGAGGGGAGCGTGGTCTTCATCCCGACGGTCAAAGGCGTCGCGAACGATTTCCGGGTGGTCGCGTATCAGGTTGATGGACAGCATGGGTGGGACTCTCGGCTCTGCATGTTCCGAGATAGTATAAGACAGTGGGGAGAAGGGTGGAGTTGATGGGGCGTCATTACGGAGTGGGACGGTCTACGGAGCGCAGCTGGGGGAACAGGATGACCTCCCGGATAGACTGCTGGTCGGTGAGCAGCATGACCAGCCGGTCTATGCCCATGCCCAATCCTCCGGTGGGGGGCATCCCGTGCTCCATGGCGAGAAGGAAGTCCTCGTCCAGGCGGTCGACCTCCTCGTCACCGTATTCCAACCTGAACTGCTCTTGCTCGGCGAAGCGCTGGCGCTGCTCTATGGGGTCGTTGAGCTCGGTGAAAGCGTTGGCGATCTCCATGCCCGCAGCGAACCCCTCAAATCTCTCTACGAAGCGGGGGTCGTCGGGCTTCCGCTTTGACAGCGGGGACATCTCCACGGGGTGGTCGATGACGAAGGTGGGTTGGATGATGTATGGCTCGACGAAAGTGGAGAGCAGCTTGTCGTAAAGCTGGGCGGGGCTTAGACCCTCGACCCGCTGGCCGACGGCCTCGGCGTCGGACCGCAGGGCCTCCGGGTCGGCGTATTTGGGGTCGGCGATGTCCAGACCGCTGCGGCCCAATATCGCATCTCGCACCGACACCCGAGGCCAGGGTGGGTTGAAGTCCAACGTGTGACCGGCGTATCGCACGGCCCGGGTCCCGAGAGCCTCCTGGGTGATGTAGGCCATCATATCCTCGACCATGCGCATCACGTCGTTATAGTCGGCGTAAGCTTCATAGCTCTCCATGGTCGTGAACTCTGGGTTATGCCTGGTGTCGATCCCCTCGTTGCGGAAGATGCGCCCGATTTCGTAGACCTTGTCTATTCCCCCGACTATGAGGCGCTTCAAGTAAAGCTCCGTGGCAATGCGGAGGTAGAGGGTGCGGTCCAGGGCGTTGTGCTCGGTGGCGAAGGGCCGGGCCATCGCGCCTGCGGCCACGGGGAGCAGGATGGGGGTCTCGACCTCGGCGAAGCCGCGGTCGTCCATGAAGCGGCGCATGGCCGTGACGAACCTGCGTCGCACGTCGAAGATACGGCGGGCCTCATCATTCGATATCAGGTCGAGGTAGCGGTGCCGGTGCCGCTTCTCGACGTCGGTGAGCCCGTGCCACTTTTCGGGCAGGGGGCGGAGGGACTTGGTCAGTAGTGTCAGAGATTGGGCCCGCACGGAGATCTCGCCGGTGCGGGTGCGGAACATGGGGCCCTCGGCGGCGACGCTGTCCCCCGTGTCCAGCTCAGACGCCACGATCTGAGCCTGGGGGGGCAGGTCCGCGGGTCGAATGAAGAGCTGTACCGACCCCGTTCCATCCCGGATGTCGGCGAAAGTCACCCGGCCCATGCCCCGGAGAGCCATGAGCCGCCCGGCCACGGCAACAGAGCGGCGGGGAGTGCGACCCGATTCCTCAACCGACCGGAAATAAGCCAGGGCATCTGCGATGGTGTGGGTGCGGTTGAGTCGGGCGGGATAGGGGTCTATTCCGCGGGCGCGCAGGCGCTCAACCTTGGAGACTCGCTGCTGAAAAAGGTCTTCGCCTCTATCGGCCATGAGGAGGGGATTGGAGGTCGGGCCGGGGGGCCCTGTGACTAATCAATGCTCTTGATGGTCAGCTTCAGGACTCCGGCGGGGGCTTTCACCTGGACGTCGTCGCCAACTTTGTTGCCCAGGAGGGCCTGGCCGACGGGGCTTTCGTTGGAGATTCTCCCGGCCTTGGGGTCCGCTTCGTCGCTGCCCACTATCAGGTATTCCATGGTCCGGCCCAACTCGTTCTGGACCGTGACCCGGGCCCCTACGTCGACGATGCCGGAATTGAGGTGTTCGTCCGGGATCACGGTCGCATTGTGGAGCATGTTGTCCAGGGTGATTATCCGCCCTTCGATGAATGCTTGCTCGTTCTTGGCGTCGTCGAACTCCGCGTTGTCCTCCGTCCCACCGAAGTCCTTGGCGTGGAGGATGCGGTCGGCTATCTCGTGGCGCTTCTCGGTGCGGAGGTGGTGGAGCTCCTGCTTGAGCTCCTCGAAACGCCTGTGGGTTAGGTATGTCTTCTTGAGGGTCATGGCGTGGGGCGTCGGGGAAAATAAAAAGACCCCTGGGACGAAGAGTGGAGTCTATGAGCATTTTAGTTTGTGGTCAGCGATTTGTAAAGGAGGATGGCCGCCGCCGATTTCGCATCGCCGATTTGGCTGGAGCGTACCAGTTCAATGGCCTTCGCAAGGGTCACGGGGACCAGGGAGATGTCCTCGTCCGCATCGGGTTCCAGGGGGTCGTAGGAGAGGCCCGTGGCCAGGAACAGGTGATTTAGCTCTGTGCAGAAGCCGGGAGAGCTGTAGACGGAGGCAAGCAGTCTGAAGCTTTCGGCCCGGCGCCCGGTCTCCTCCCGGAGCTCGCGCTGGGCCGCCGCTTCCAGGTCTTCGCCGGGTTCAATGCCTCCTGCCGGTGTCTCCAGCAGCTCCCTGCCGGCCGCGGCCCGGTATTGCTTGACCAGCAGTAAGTTTCCATCGTCGTCAATGGGTAGGATGTGCACTACGTCAGCGTGCTCCACGATTTCCATCTTAGCCTCCCGGCCATTGGGGAGCCGGAAGGCGTCGATTCGCAGGCTGACGACCTTGCCGTCGTAGATGCGGGTTGTCTTTGTATCGGGTTTATCGGTCATCGGGGGTGGGCCTATTCCATCCTGGTCAGCCTTTCGGTCACCGTCGAGTAGAAGCGGCCCGGGGGCTGGAATCTGAGGAATCGGGCGGCGTTGGGACTGATGGTTGCGGAAACCGTGTAGCCGTCCCGGAGGTCGGCTTCGATCTGGCCGTCTATGCTCATGATGACCTCGTGGTCCGTGCTCACGGTCAGGTCTATCACGGAGCTGGGAGGGAGGACCAGGGCGTTGGAAATGGTGAGGTGCGAGGTGACGGGGTTGAGGACGAACTCGTCGGTCAGGGGATTGAGAATCGGGCCGCCCGCGGCCATGGAATAGCTGGTGCTTCCGGTCGCGGTGGCGATGATTACGCCGTCACCCTTGTACACGGTGAAAAGGTCGCCGTCTATGCGGGCCTCGATGCGTATGACCCGAGCCACGCGTCCCCGGGCCACAACCACGTCGTTGAGGGCAAAGTAAGTCCTGCGCCCGTCCCCTTCCCCATTGCCAGACTCGGCCGGAGGAACGATTTCGGCCTGCAGCGTGGCCCGACGCTCGATCCTTCCCCCGGCGGTCAGCAGCCTTGGCAGGTCCTGGCGGGCTTCCTCGGGGTTGATCTCGTTCATAAACCCCACCCTGCCCATGTTCACTCCAAGGACGGGTATCCCCGAGGGCAGGGCAAGATGAGATACGCGGAGCATGGTCCCGTCCCCGCCGATGCTGATCAGCAGGTCCCGGTCGTCTACGTTATCGGAGGTTGTTTCTTCGTCCCAGGCCGAACGCGCCCATCCCTTGAAGCCCGTCTTGGCAAGTATGTCCAACAGCTCATCGGCGAGGGCCCGGGCCTCGGTGAGCCGTGGGTGGTAGAATACTGCTACCCGTCTTATGTTTTGCCCTTCGGTCAAGTCGCCCTTCCCCGGGTGCCGGGCCATTGGACAAGCCCGATGATGAATGGCAAGTATATAGGGCAGTCGGAATCCAAGTCGAGACTTCCCCTGCTCGTGGGCGAGAGGTTGTAACTGACTCAGGCGTGATGGAGGTATCCAGGTGAGAATAATAGTCATAGGCCAGGCGCCCTTCGGGGCCGCAGTGCTGGAAAAGCTGGTGGATAGGGGAGACGATGAGGTGGTAGGGGTGTTCGCACCCCCCGAGCGAAGGGGCAGGCCCGACCCCCTGTCCGCCAAGGCGGAGGAACTGGGCGTCCCCCTGGTCACGGTGACTTCCATGAAGACTGACGAGATATACGAAACGATCGTAGGTATGAAGCCCGATATAGGCGTGATGGCCTTCGTGACGCTGATCGTGCCCGAGCGCGTCCTCAACGAACCCACCCTCGGGACCATCCAGTACCATCCGTCCCTTCTGCCCAAGCACCGGGGCGCGAGCGCCATCAACTGGGCCATCATCAACGGTGAAGACAGGACGGGTCTCACTATCTTCTGGCCTGACAAGGGGCTGGACACGGGCCCTATCCTCATGCAGAAGGAGGCCGCCATCGGCCCCGACGACACCGTAGGATCGGTGTACTTCAACCACCTGTTCCCCGAAGGTGTGGACGCGATGATCGAGTCCGTAGACCTGGTCAAGGCGGGCAACGCTCCCAGAATCGTGCAGGACGAGTCCCAGGCCACCTACGAGGGCATCTGCCGCCCCGAGAATGCGGAACTCGATTGGCAAAAGGACGCTCAGACGGTCTACAACCTGATCAGGGGCGCCAACCCTCAGCCCGCGGCATGGGGCATCCTGAAAGGCCAGAAAATCAAGGTGTTCGATTCGGAGCTGGGGGCTGGGTCGGGGGTGGCGGGCGAGGTGCTGGCCATAGAAGAGGATGGGTTCGTGGTGGGTGCGGGCAGTGGTTCGGTGAAGATCAAGCGCGTACAACCCCCCGAGTCCCGGAAGATACCCGCACCGGAGTACATCGAGCAGTCGGGCCTGGCGGTTGGAGACAAGTTCGGCGGATAGCCGCAGCTTTGCGTGACAGATAAATAGCTATGCTCCTCCAACCTCTTCTGGTGCGTCCCGCCCTGCGCCCTTGACAGGGTAGTATTGTTGGTGTATGGTTGGTGTATGGGACGCACAAATATAGACATAGACGAAAGAGCGATTGCCGAGGTTATGGCGCGCTACCGGATCAATACCAAACGCGAGGCGGTTAACTTCTCCCTCCGAATGGTCGCATCCGAGTCCATGTCCTTGGACGAGGCGCGCGCCCTCCGCGGCACAGGCTGGGACGGTGACCTCGATGCCATGCGGTCCGGCCGTTCGTTGTGATCCTGATCGATACCTCGGCCTGGATTGAGTTCCTTCGGGACACGGGCTCTCCCGTCTGCCTTCTCGTCGATGAATTGCTGTCGGATGAGATTGCAGTATGCGACGCCGTGCGCATGGAGGTGCTCGCCGGGGCCCGTGACGAGTTTCACCTCAGGGACCTGCGCGGGCTTCTGGCTCGTACGGTAATGCTGCCTACCCGGCCCGTGGACTACGAAGACGCCGCGGCCCTCTACCGAAGGTGCCGCCGGCAAGGAGAAACCGTTCGCAAGCTCATCGATTGCCTCATCGCCTCCGTTGCCATCAGTGCGGGCGCGCAGGTCTTGCACATGGACATCGACTTCGACGTCCTGGCGCGCCACACCGAATTGCAACTCTACGGGGACGAATACAGAGCAGTCGTCCGGTGAGCTAGTCCAGCGACCGGACAATCCCCGTTCAGGCCAGCGTAGTCACCGCCGTCCCGACCAAGTCCATCACGTAGTTGGGCACTACTCCCATGAACAGCACGCCCAGCACTGTGATGGCCATGGCCCCATTTACGGGCAGGCTTGTCTCCACCGCTTTCTCTCTGGGGTAAGGGGACAGGTACATGGCCTTTATGACCCGGAGATAGAAGTAGGCGGAGATTACGCTGTTTATCATGCCCACGACTGCCAGCCAGACCAGGTCGGTCTCGACAGCGGCTTTGAAGACGTTCAGCTTCGCCCAGAAACCGGCGGTCGGGGGGATGCCCATGAGGGATACGAGGGATATGGCGAGGCCCAGGGCCAGGACCGGGTTCCGGCGACCGAGTCCTGCGTAGTCCCGGATCAACTCACTCTTGATGGCGCCGGATATTGCGATCACTCCGAAGAAGGCGGCGAGGTTGGTCGCCGCATAGGCGACGAGATAGAAAATCAGGCTCTCGACCCCCGGGCCGAGGAGTTCGCCTTCTCTGCCGATGGCGGCCAAGCCAACCATGATGAACCCGGCGTGGGCGATGGTGCTGTAGCCCAGCATCCGCTTGATGTTGGACTGCGCTATGGCGACCAGGTTGCCTATGAACATGGATACGGCGGCCAAGATGGCGAAGAGCAGAGCCCACTCCTCGGTGACGGACCCGAAGGCCAGGAAGAAGACCCGGACTATGACGGCGAATCCCGCCGCCTTGCTGGCCACCGACAGGTAGGCGGCCACCGGTGTGGGAGCGCCTTCGTACACGTCCGGCACCCACATCTGGAAGGGCACCGACGACACTTTGAACCCGAACCCGGCTACGATGAATATCACACCCAGCAGCAGGGCCGGTTGCTCGATTAGCTGGCTGAAGGGCGTCAGCCTGTCGGCGATGTCCAGGAGCTTGGTGCTGCCGGTAAGACCGAACACCAGGGCGAACCCGAACAGCATCACCCCCGAGCTGACGGCGCTCAGCACCAGGAACTTCAGGGAGGCTTCCGTGGAGCGGTTGTCCTTGGTGAGGGCTATCAGGGCCACGGTGGCCAGTGCGCTCAACTCCAGGGACACGTAGATGGACACCAGCTCGGTGGATGCGGCCAGGAGCATCAGGCCGCCGGAGGCCATCATTATCAGGGCGAAGTACTCGGCGCGGAAGGCCCGCATGCTCGCAGGCATGTTGTGAGAGGCGACGATGACCAGCCCCGTCGCCCCAAGGATGAGGAACTTGAAGAACAGGGCGTAGTGGTCGACCACCAGGAAGCCGTTGAACCCGGTCAGGGCGTTGGAATCCAGGGAGTCGACCTTCAGCCATAGGACCAGGGACATCGCGGCGGAGGCGGCGATGCCCGCGAGGCTCAGGGGCGCCAGCACGTCCTTCCTATTGAGGACGAGGTCGAGCAGGATGATGATGCCCGCGGCGCCGCCCAGGACCAGCTCGGGCATCAGGAGATATAGGTCGTCAGGGTACATTAGCGTCCGCCTGGACTAGCCGCCGTAGAGGGCGCTGATTGGCGCAACTCCTTCCCTTAGCATATCGGTGATGAAGGACGGATAGACCCCGACTATCAATATCGGGGCGATGAGCAGCGAGGCCCCCGCCACGTCCACGACCCCCGCGTCCCCCACGTGCTGGAAGCGGGTGGTCGGGGCGCCGTACATGGTGCGCTGCAGGGTCCAGAGAATGTACCCCGCCGAGAGGAAAATGCCCAGCACTCCCAGCACCGTGGCGGCTCTCCACTCTTGGAAAGCGCCCAGGAATATGGTCAGTTCGGCCACGAAGCCCGAGGTCGCCGGTAGCCCGAGAGACGCCAGCCCGCCGATGAGAAACGCCGCGGCTATGAACGGCATCCGGTTGGCCAGCCCCCCGAGGTCGGGGATGTGTCGGGTGTGGACCCTGTCGTAAACCAGGCCGACCAGGAAGAAGAGAAGGCCGGTTATGGTGCCGTGGGTGAACATCTGGAGGGCCGCTCCCGTTAGGCCCACCTCGCCAAGAGACGCGACGCCCAACAGCACGAATCCCATGTGACTTATGCTGCTGAACGCGACCAGCCGCTTCAGGTCGCTTTGCTGGAAGGTGACGAATGCCCCGTATAGGATGTTGACCACCCCCAGGGCCGCGAGCCAAATCGCAAGCTTGTCGGTCACCTCGGGGAAGAGACTTAGGGAGATTCGGAGGATGCCGTATCCGCCCATCTTCAGCAGGACGCCGGCCAGCATGACGGAGACGGCGGTCGGGGCGTCGGTGTGGGCGTCGGGGAGCCAGGTATGGAAGGGCCAGATGGGGAGCTTGACGGCGAACGCGGCCATGATCAGAAGGAATGCCAACTCGGCGGAGATGAACATTTCGGGGATGCCCGACTCGGCCAGCTCTATCATGTTGAAGGACCCGGCGGCGAATCCCACCGCCAGGATCCCGACCAGCATCAGCGCGCTGGCCCCGACCGTGTAGATCAGGAACTTCATCGCCGAATACTCGCGCCGCCCGCTCCCCCAGATGGAGATCAGCAGGTACATGGGGACCAGCTCCACCTCCCAGAAGAGGAAGAACTGCACCAGGTCGAGGGACGTGAAAACGCCCATTACGCCCGTTTCCAGGACGAGCATCCAGATGAAGTACTCCTTTACCCGGTGGGTTATGCGCCAGGAAGCAAAGATGGCGGCAACGGTCAGGAGGGCGGTGAGGACCACCATCGGCATGGATAGGCCGTCCACCCCGAAGAAGTACTCGACGTTGATGAACGGGATCCATTGGTACTGCTCGACGAACTGGGGCTCCGTGACGGAGGTGTCGAAGCGGACGGCGGCGGCGATGGTCAGGGCGAGAGTGGCCAAGGTGACCCCGAGGGCCACGTGCCGGCTCCGCCCCCCCTGCTCCCGAGGCAGCAGCAGGATGACCAACACCCCGGCCAGGGGCAGGAAGACTATGAGGCTGAGTATGCCCGTGAACAAAGCTCTATAACCCGGTGGCGAACCAGAAGACCGCTATGATGACTATCAACCCTATGAAAATGCCGACTCCGTAGACCTGCACCTGCCCCGTCTGCAGCTTGGCAATGCC
>JAAXHX010000017.1:13017-28136 GCA_012270635.1 Dehalococcoidia bacterium
GGGCCGAGGGCGGACATGATTCTCTCGGGGGTGATTACTCGGCGGACGTATATGGCGTAGGCGACGGCTATGCCGAGGGCGGCGATGATGGAGGATGAAGCGGCAATGCCCGTTGGGAACGGCTCCCCGTGCCCCGTGAGGAAGTGGGACATCCAGCTATCGGGGATGCCCAGGATGGAGAAGCCGGGAAGATTGGCCAGCCCCGAGGCGAAGGCCCCGGCGGCGAGGATAAGCATGGGGACGACCATGATTGCCGGGGACTCGTGGGGTTTGGCAGGCGCATGGTCACCGTGCTCCGAGGGCTCGCCGCCCCGGTAGCTGCCGAGGAAAGTGATGAATATCAGCCTGAAGATATACACGGAAGTGAGGAAGGCGGCTATCAGGCCGAGGACGTACACCCCTTTTTCGTAGTGCCAGGCGGCGGCCAGTATCTCGTCCTTGCTCCAGAAGCCCGAGAAGGGGGGTATCCCCGATATCGCCAGCCCGCCTATGGCAAAGGTGGCGAATGTCCAGGGCATCGTCTTTGCCAGCCCCCCCATGCGCCGGATGTCGTATGTGCCCGTGGCGTGGTTGACGCTGCCCGCGCCCAGGAAGAGGAGCGCCTTGAAGAAGGCGTGGGTGAACAGGTGGAACATTGCCGCGGGCACAGCCCCGACACCCAGGGCAAACATCATGAACCCCAGCTGACTGACGGTGGAATAGGCCAGCACGCGCTTGATGTCGGTCATCACCAGGCCCATGGTGGCTGCAAACAGGGCGGTGCCGGCCCCGACGTAGGCGACGGTGTTCATCGCCGCAGTGGAGGCCTCGAAGACGGGGAACATGCGGGCCACCAGGAACACCCCCGCTGCGACCATGGTGGCGGCGTGAATTAGGGCGCTTACCGGCGTTGGGCCTTCCATGGCGTCCGGGAGCCAGGTGTGGAGCGGGAACTGCCCCGACTTCCCGGCGGCCCCCGCGAAGATGCCCAGCGCAATCAGGGTCAATGCCAGGCCGGCGAGAGGGCCTCCCGCGGCCTCGTTCAGGTACTGGATGTCGAAACCCTCCGAGCCGAGGATCATGTAGACGCCCAGAATGGCGATGAGGAACCCGAGGTCCCCAAACCGGGTGACGATGAACGCTTTCTTGGCCGCGGCCGCTGCGGTGGGCCTATCGTGCCAGAAGCCTATGAGCAGGTAGGAGGAGAGACCGACCAACTCCCAGAAGACGTAGAGCAATACCAGGTTGTCGGCCATGACCAGCCCGAGCATCGAGCAGGTGAACAGGGACATGTAGGCGAAGAACCGGGCTATCGAGGCGTCGTGCTTCATGTAGCCCAGCGAGTACAGCTGGACCATGAGGCTGACGCCCGACACGACAATGAGCATGATCGCCGTCAGGGAGTCCATCAAGATTCCCACCTTGATCTGCAGCGCTCCCAGGTCGAGCCAGGTGTGGCTCGGGTAGTCCTGCAGGTGGCCCGGCGCATCGATAACCGATGCCAGGGCCCAGATGGACAACGCGAAGGATGCGCCTATGGACAGGACCGCTACATATCCCGCCGTGATGGCGGCAGAACCGAGGAGGGGTCGTATCACGAATACGATGAGAAGGAAGGAGATGAGGGGAAGAAAGAGGATCAGCCAGCTTGCCGCTTCGGGGATCATCTATATCTTCCTGAGAATCTCGTCGGCGACGTGCTCTCGGCCCTTGGGAACGTAGACGATGAAGGGGACGCCTTCGGCCCATGAGAGGATGTCGTCTTCGGGCAGAATGCGGGTGGGAAGCCCCTCGCCCTCCAACAGGTCTTTCCACATCTCGGCGACGATGAGGGTCGGGACCCTTTTGAATTCAATCCAGCTCATTGCAGGTGTATGGGTCAGCCTTTCAGTGCCCCTACTTCCCCAACCTCGACGGTCTGGCGGCTTCGGAACACGGCGATGACTATGGCCAGCCCGAGCGACACTTCCGCGGCTGCTACGGCTATGACGAAAATCGCGAACACGTGCCCCGTCAGCAGGGTCGGGGAGTTGTAGCGGGAGAAGGCGATGAAGGCGATGTTCACCGCGTTGAACATGATTTCGATGCACATCAGGATGGCGACGATGTTCCGCTTGGAAAGCGACCCCCAGAGGCCGATGCTGAACATGATGGCCGAGAGGACCAGGAAATGTTCCAGGTTAATCATTCCCGTCAGCCTCTTTTTGCCGCGCTATGACGATTGCACCGATCATGGCGGCCAGCAGCAGCACCGAGGCCACCTCGAAGGGGAGCACGAACTTGTTGAACAGGGTGTCTGCCAGGAGTTTGGTGGTGGAGTCGGGTGGGGTCTCCGAGGAGAGGGGCCAGTCCGTAGTGAAGATCGCCACGATGATGGCGGAGAAGATCACTCCTGCAAGGAAGGCCCCGGGTATCGATAGTCGGTTGGAAGGATTGCCTCGCTGCGTGTCCCGGGTGAGCATGATGGCGAATATCAGCAGTATCGAAATTGCCCCCACGTAGATGAGCACTTGGGCCACGGCCAGGAAGTCCGCCTGTAGGACTATGTAAATGCCCGCGACGGACAGAAACGACAAAACGAGGAATAGAGAGGCGCGGAAGATGTCCCTGAGAATCACCACCGCCGCCGACGAAATAACCGCCAGCGAAGCGAGGATCCAGAAGGCTATGGCTATCCCGACTTCCATGCGGGGGTCGTCCTACCTCTCTCCGCTCCCGGGGGACTGGGGGCTGGGCTCGCCTTCGCCGGCCCAGCGGCCCTTCCAGGGCCTGCCCGCTCCGTCGGAGGGGAGGGAGTACTCCGGCAGGTACCGGGTGCCGTCCAGGTTGGGTCGGAAGAATGCGCTGGGCCGTTTCTCCCGCTCCCTGAGATCGTCCACGTGCACCACCATGTCGGTGCGGGTGTAGACAGCCCTCTCGAACCCCGAGCCCATGAACAGGGCGTCGTAGGGGCAGGCCTCCACGCAGAGCCCGCAGAACATGCAGCGTCCGGTATCGATGTCGAACACGTCGATGGCGTAATCGAGGCCCTGCTTCCGGTCTCCTTCCGGGTGGGTGACTATGCGTATGGTCCCCAGCGGGCAGTACTTGGCACAGGAAGCGCAGCCCGTGCACCGGTCTTCGTACCAGGTGAATTCGTACCCCCGGAACCGGGTTCCGCGCGTGACGTTCTCCTCCGGGTACTGAACGGTGAAGGGCTTCCTGAAGAGGTGCTTCAGGGTGACCATCATGCCTTTGGCAATTCCCAGGCCGTACATTATTCGCTACCTCCGGCTACGGGCCTAGACAGGGCGGCCCGCCGCTCGGGGCCCGAGGGCGCCACCTGTCGGGTCTGGCCCTGGAACCCCATGAACTTGTGAAGGCCGGCAACCAGCCCCATGGCAATGGCAATGTTCACGGGTATCAGCCACGGCGGCAGCCCGTCCGACCACACTACCACCTGGACCGCCGTTATCGCCGCGTTGACCAGGGACAGGGGGAAGAGGAACTTCCAGGCGAAGGTCATCACCTGGTCGACCCTGAGCCTCGGGAGCGTGGCCCGGGTCCATACGAATATCCCGAAAATGAAGAATATCTTCACCAGCAGCCACAGGTATCCCGGAAGCCCGGGGCCCTCCCAGCCGCTCAGGTAGAGGGTCGCCATCACTGCGGAGTACCCGACCAGCGAGATGCCCTCGGCGGTCAGGAACATGACGAACTTGACGCCGCTGTATTCCGTGTGGAAGCCGGCGATTATCTCGGACTCGGCCTCCATCAGGTCGAAGGGCGAGCGGTTCAACTCTGCGGACACGGCCATGAAGAATATGATGAATCCCAGGGGCTGGAACAGTATGAGGGGCCAGCTGCCCTGGACGGCCACTATGTCGTTCAGAGCCATGGACCCCGCAATGAGCACCACGCCCATAATGGAGATCACCAGGGGTATTTCGTAGCTGACCAGCTGGGCCACCGCCCTCATGGCCCCGAACAGCGCGTACTTGTTGTTGGAAGCCCACCCGGCCATGAAGACGCCTATGGTCTCCACGGCGGTGATCGCCACTATGAACAGTATCCCGACGTTCAGGTTGGTCAGGAAAGTCTCCCCGCCGAAGGGGATTACCGTGAACATGAGCAGGGCCGGCGCCATCACGGCCACGGGCGCCAGGGTGAACACCACCTTGTCCGCGCCCCTGGGAATGATGTCCTCCTTGGTCATTATCTTTATCGCATCGGCGATGGGCTGGAGGATGCCGAAAGGCCCGACCCTGTTCGGCCCGACCCTGTTCTGGAACCTGCCGAGCAGCCGCCTTTCGAGGTAGATGAGGATGGGGACCAGGACCATGGGGAGGTTGATGAGCACCAGGATGCTGAGCAGCCCGAGCACCAGGTAGGTGACCCAGCTTTCCGCGGAGTCGGGGATGATGGCTTCTATCCACCCGCGGATGACCTCGCCCAGCTCCCTCCAGAGCTCGTAGAACCAGTCCACTAGCGGTCCACCTCACCCATGTTGATGTCCACGCTGCCCAGGATGACTATCAGGTCGGCCAGCTTCCAGCCAATGGAGAGTTCCCGGAGGACGGTCAGGTTGATGAAGGAAGGGGCCCGGATCTTGCACCGGTACGGGGAGATCGACCCATCGCTCACCAGGTAGAACCCGAGCTCTCCCTTGGGGGCCTCCACGTGGGCGTAGGCCTCGCCCCTGGGGGGGCGGATGAGCGCCGGGGCCGTCGATCGGAACCGGCCCCCGGGGATCTGCTCCATCGCCTGTTTCACTATGCGGACGCTCTCTCGCATCTCCTCCAGCCGAACTAGGAACCGGTCGTAGGTGTCGCCCGTGGGTCCGACGGGAACGTCGAAGTCGAAGCGGTCGTAGACTTCGTAGGGGTCGGTCTTGCGCAGGTCCCAGTCCACGCCCGAGGCCCGCAGCATCGGCCCCGATATCGATGCGTTGATCGCCGTCTCGGGCGGCAGGATGGCGAGGTCCTTGGTTCGGGATACGATGATCTCGTTTTCCCGGAGCAAGGCTTCGTACTCGTCTATGTAGCCCGGCATCTCGTTGACGAACTTGGCAAGGGCGGGCGTGAACTCGGGGGGCAGGTCTCCGCTCACCCCGCCGATGCGCATGTAGCTGTAGGTGATCCGGGCGCCGCAGACCATCTCGAACAGGTCGAGGATCTTCTCCCGTTCCCTGAACATGTACATGAGGGGAGTGGCGAGGGCGCCGAGGTCGTTGATGAAGAACCCGAGGGCCATGCAATGGCTGGCTATGCGCATCAGCTCGGCCATGATGACCCTGATGTACATCGCCCGTTCCGGCGGCTCGATGCCCGCCAGCTTCTCGGCGGCGAGGACGTAGGCCAGGTTGTTGGACATGGAGGCCAGGTAGTCCAGCCTGTCGGTGAGGGTGATGATCTGGGTGTAGGTGCGCTCTTCGGCGAGCTTCTCGGTGCCTCGGTGTAGGTAGCCGAACACGGGCTCCAGGTCGGTTACCACTTCGCCGTCGAAGGTGACCCGCATCCTGAACACGCCGTGGGTGCTCGGGTGCTGGGGCCCGATGTTGACCATTACCTCTTCGGTCTTAAGGGTCACCGTCTGCTCGATTCATCCATAGTTCTATGAGACATCGCCGTTGGGGTCGGGGCCTGGGACTATGCGCCCGTGAAATCCTTGCGGTGGGGATGGCCCGGGAAGCCTTCCCAGAGCAGTATGCGTTTCAGGTCGGGGTGACCTTCGAAAGCGATGCCCATGAGGTCGTAGACCTCGCGCTCCTGCAGGAGTGCGCCGTGCCATATTCCCGTCACCGAGGGCACGGAGGGGGATTCCCGGGAAAACGTCCGCGTCTTTAGCACCACCGAGTGGTTGCGCTTGATGGATAGGAGATGATAGACCACCTCGAAGTGGTCTATGTAGTCGATCCCCGTAACCCCGACCAGGAAGTCGAAGGCCAACTCGGGGTCATCGTGGCAGTGTCGGGCCACGTCTGCCAGGGTTTCCGAGGCGACGACCAGGGCGTTGTCACTATAGTCCAAGACGGCCTCGGGGAAGCGTTCGCGGACATGTCGGCCCAGGTCTTTGACGTTAAGCTCGGTGGTCACCGGAAGCTAGCTCTTCTTCCTGGCAATGCTGTATTTCTTGATTTTTTCCTGGA
This sequence comes from Dehalococcoidia bacterium, assembly GCA_012270635.1. Next base: position 19,124 of record JAAXHX010000017.1, read on the forward strand.
GCTGCATCAGGCCATAGAGGAGGGCATCGGGGCGGGGTGGGCATCCGGGGACGTAAACGTCCACCGGGACTATTCGGTTCACCCCCGGGACCACGGAGTAGGACTCGTAGTACGGGCCGCCGGAGGTGGCGCACACCCCCATGGAGATGACCCATTTGGGGTCTGCCATCTGCTCGTAGATGCGCTTCACGGGAACGGCCATCTTCCAGGTCAAAGTCCCGGCCACGATCATGAGGTCGGCCTGCCGGGGCGTGGCCCGGAACGCCTCGGAGCCGAAGCGGGCGATGTCGTACCGAGACATGGCCGCGCCTATCATCTCGAAGGAGCAGCAGGCGAGACCGAAGGTGAGGGGCCACACCGCATTCCGCCGGCCCCAGTTGAGAATGTAGTCAACGCTGGTGACCAGGATGCTGCGTTTCAGGTCGGGCGGGACCTCTATGACGGGGTCCGGGTTTGGGAGCTGGGAAGCCGCCTTGAGGTTCGACACCTCCTCGCCTTCGGCCAGGTCGAGGGCCTGCACGTCGATGGATGTCCCCAGAATGGGAAGGTTGCTCTTCTTTTCTCGCATGGCCTTAGCTCCACTCCAGGGCTTTCTTTCGCCAAGCGTAGAAATAGCCGATCAGAAGTATGACGATGAAGATGCCCATTTCGATCAGGCCGAATAGCTTCAGCTGGTCCAGGTGCACAGCCCAGGGAAAGAGGAATATGACCTCGACGTCGAATATGACGAAGAGGAGGGCGATGAAATAGTAGCGGAAGTTGAACCGAATCCAGGACCCCCCGACCGTGCGCATCCCCGACTCGTAGGTGTCGAGCTTCACGGGAGTCGGGTTACGGGGTCTGATCCTGACCAGGGAGAGGGCCCACGGGAGCAGGATCATGGAGATGGGGATAAAGGTGGCCAGGATAAGGTAGAGACCTATATAGCCGTAGTCGGCCAGCACCCAAAGCCTCCCCGGAAAAAGCTGGCCCGAATATAGCATAGGGGCATGGGCGGTGCAAGTGAAAAGGCGCACAATTGGCGGTGAGAGTCGATGCTGAGAAGCATGGTATATACAGGTTGTTGACGACTCCCCGACCAGCAGTTAGATTGACCCCCAGTCCGTACAAAGGAGCTGCCTTAGACAATGATCCTCAGAGTCGTGGTAGTGGGGCCCTACCAGGAGAACACCTACATCATCGGGTCCGACGAGACCCAAGAGGCCGCCATCGTCGATGCGGGCGCCGAGTGGCGGTCGATAATGAAGGCCGTCGAGGACTCGGGGTTGAATGTGAAATACCTGCTCACCACCCACGGGCACGAGGACCACGTCGGTGCCGTGGCCGACATGGCGGACGCCACCAACGCCCCCTTCGCGATCCACCGGAACGACGTCTACATGCTGGAAAAGCCCCCGGACTCCGCTTCGATAATCCCCGGCTTCCGCACCCCGCCCGAACCCGACCTATACCTCGAAGAGGGCGACTCAATCGAGATCGGCGACCTTTCGCTGTCGGTGATCGAGACTCACGGGCATACGCCCGGAGGAATTTCGCTCTACGGGCACGGCCTGGTGTTCACCGGCGACACCCTGTTCAGGGGCAGCGTCGGTCGCACGGACTTCGAGGGCGGCAACTGGGAGCAGCTCATAGACAGCATCAAGTCGAAGCTCCTGCCCCTTCCGGCGGACACGGTAGTCCTGCCCGGTCACGGGCCCCATTCCAGCGTCGGGGCGGAGGTGCAGTGGAACCCGTTCTTGCAGTAACCGACTCAACCGTTCCCCGGGAATGAATTGGAGACGAGAATGAATTTCGGGCTCAACCTCAGGAACTTCATGGCCGACCCCCAACGTCCTATCCACGACCAGATAGAGGAGACTGCCGAACTGTTGAACCTGGGGGAACGCCTGGGGTTCTGGGGCGCCTATGCCCCCGAGCACTGGGTCTCCCACCCGACCAAATGGATCCATCCCATGCCTCTATTGGGTCGGCTGGCGGCGGCCAGCTCCAAGGCTAAGCTGATAACCGGAGTCCTGCTTATGCCCCTCCATAATCCGGTGGACATAGCGGAGCAGACCACCGCCCTCGACCAGATATCCAACGGGCGATTCATCCTAGGGCTGGGGCTCGGGTACAGGGAGAAGGAGTTGGAAATAGTGGGGTCCAACCGCGCCGAGCGGGTGGGCAGGCTCGAAGAATCGATAGAGTTGATGAAGATGTTGTGGTCGGGGGAAGAGGCAACGTACCGAGGGCGCTATTTCAGGGCTACGGGAGCTCGCATCGGGGTCAGGCCCGTGCAGTCGCCGCGCCCGCCCATCTGGCTGGCCTGCCAGGGCCGCCGGGCGGCGGGCAGGGCGGCCCGTATCGCCGACGCCTGCCTGGTAGGACCATACGTCAGCTGGGCCGATCACGATTCCCTGGCAGGTATCTACTGGGAGGAGCTTGACAAGACGGGAGGCCGGGATGACGGGTTTTTCGCCGCCCACCGGTGTATCAGCCTGGCCTCGGACCGGGAGACGGCCATCAGGGAAGCCCGAGAGACGGCGGAGACTACGGCGTCTCTCTATGGCGGTTGGGGCATGCAGGAGCGCACGGCGGTCGACCTGGGCCTGGATAAGCTGCGGAACCTGGAGGAGTGGGCGATAGTCGGGGATGCCGAGCAGTGCACCGAAGTTATCGCCGACCAGCGGGACAAGTCTCAGTCGGGCTACATGGCCTTCACCTTCTTGAACCTGCCCGATGCCCTGCCGGCGCGGAGGGAGTACTTGCAGCGGGTGTGGGAGGAAGCGCTCAGCAGACTGGCTTAGATAGAACGGGCTAGAGTGCTCAACTCAGAGGCTAAACGTCGGGCGGTTGAAAAATCCAGCCGCCGGCCGGTCTATGGCCGTCCCGTCAGTGTAAAGCGGTTGTGCCACAGCCGCCTCCAAATCACCGAGCCCTTACGCCTGTTCATTCGGTCGCCCGCGTAGGACCCCGGCAATGAGGCGCGCGAAAGGCGGGACTGGTAGCGCATACGGGATTCGAACCCGTGATCTCCGCCTTGAGAGGGCGGTGTCCTNNTCCTAGGCCGCTAGACGAATGCGCCCCGAGACCAGTGCGGCCCAATACTAAAACGCTCCTCGGTTTCGCGTCAACACACCGACGCTATAGCTCACCCTTGAACGGCGCTCTCCTCTCGGATCAAGGACGAATACGCTTGCCACTCTAAAAACATCCGCCGCCACGGAAGGAACCAAACGGCCCTCGGTTCGTTATAGAGAGCGCAGGGTTGTCAATTGTCCCGGGCCTTGACGGGTCTGGGAAAGCGTGTCAGACAGGCCGGTGAAGAAGGAGACCGATACGATGTTCTGGTTAAAAGGTTGCCCCTGGTGCGGAGGCGATCTGTTCTCCGACACCGATTTGTTCGGCCCCTACATCACGTGCTTCCAGTGCAGCCGCGACCTCAACGAGGCCGACGTCGCTGTCATGCTCTCCCGCCGCACCGGGAAGGTCGAAAGCGGGCCTGTCCCTGCGGGGCGTATGAAGTCCGCAGCCTGAGCCTTGGTCGGCTGGGCTACGACCCGGCTGCCGGTCGGATGAAGCCCTATTCCGCCGACTTCACTATTCCTATGATGTTGCCATCGGGATCGGTGAAATGGGCCAAGATGACCATGCCCGGGATCTCCATGATCGGCATGGTGGTCTTGCCTCCCATGCTTTCCGCCTTGTCCAGGGTCGCCTGCAGGTCCTCCACCTCCACGTAGACCATCACCCCGGGATGGCTCATTTCCGGCTGGACACCCGTGATGCCGCCCCCGATACCCGTGTCCGACTCGGTATCGACCAAGCCGTAGTTCCACGGGTTGTCCGATGTTATCTTCCAGCCGAATAACTCCTTATAGAAGCTCTGACCCGCTTCTCCGTCCTTGCACGCGATTTCAAAGTGGACTACGGGACTGCCCATGTTCTTCTCCTTCTATCGACGCCTTGAATGCTCTCTTGACGGCGGCTTCGAATTCATCGGGATATTTTAGCAAGAACGCCGCGGCATACCAGGTATCGTCTCTACGGGAAAGCAGCGCTGGGCCGCTCACGCTTGACCTGCCGAAGGGTGAATGGGTGAGAAGGGCCCGCTAGTCTATCAGCCCCTCGCGCCAGTCCTTGATTATCTCGTGGGCTGCGTTGTGGCCCGGCGCCCCGGATACCGCGCCCCCCGGAAACGCCCCGGCGCCGCACATGTACAGGTTCTTCACCGGCGTCCGGTAGTCCGAATAGCCTGCGAAGGGGCGAAGAGAAAACATCTGATCGGGGGACATGTCTCCGTGGTGCATGGTGGCCTCGGTCAGGTAGAACCGGTCTTCGATGTCCCGTGGCCCGAATGTCACGCTGTCGATCATGACGTCGTCCAGGTTGGTCATGTACTGGCGCAGGTGGTCCAGGCAGCGCTCAGAGAGTTCACGCTTTTTGGAATCGTCGTCCCAGCTGCCCTCTGCCAGCTGGTATGGGACGTGCTGGAAGTAGCACGTCAGGGTGTGCTTGCCGGGCGGGGCCAGTGAGTCGTCGGTCAGGGACTGGATGTGTATGAAGCACCAAATCTTATCGGGTATTTCCCCCCTGAGCGCCTGGACCCGGGACTCCTCAACGAATTCGATGGAGGGCGCCATGGCGATGAAGCCCTGGTCCCGAGATCCGGGATCTTCTCCCTGGAAGCACGCCCACTCCGGACGGGCATCCAGAGCCACGAACACCTTGGCGAAGTTGCCGCGCATCTTGTAGCTGTCCACGTCGCGCTTAATGCCGGATTGAACATGCTCGCCGGGAACGAGCTTGAGGAAGGTGCGTTTGGGGTCGGCGTTGGAGACCACCGCACGCGCTCGGACCACCTCCCCCGAGGTCAGGACGACTCCCCTCGCCCGATCCCCCTCCACGAGAATTTGCTCGATTTCCGCTCCGGTCCTGATCGTCGCGCCCCGGGCTTCTGCAGAAGCAGCCATGGCCTGGGTGATGGCCCCCATGCCGCCCCGGCTGTAGCCCCAAACGCCCTGCTCGCCGGTGGCGTCGGCCATGTTGGCCCAGAGGGCCTTGAACATGTTGCCCTTGCTGAAGAGCGAGACGTCGTTGCCCGAGGCAGCCAGCCCGGCGGCCATTATCCGGACTGCGTCCGACTCGTAATTGTCCAGGGCAAAGTGCCCCGCCGACCCGAACATGATCATCCGGTATGCCTCTTCCTCTTCCTGGGTCTTGAACTGCGAGGCGAACTCGGCAACGCTCGGGGGTTTCCTCAAGAAATAGGGCCGGATGTATTCCTGGTAGCGCTGCATGAAGCGCTGCTGCTCGAAGAAGGCGTCGGCGTCCTTGGGAGAGAACTTTTCCATCTCCCTCCTGAACAGGTCGGGGTCTTTCCAGGCGCACAGGTAGGAGTTGTCCGGAAACATGAAGGTGTATGGAGGATCAACGCTGTAGGCGTCGTAGCCGTAGTCCCGGAGATTCAAGTCTTCGACCACCTTGGGCTGGAGCATGCCGCAGAACATGGAGGCCGTGGAGAACCGGAACCCGGGTATCAGCTCCTCCGTGACCGCCGCCCCCCCGACTACGTCCCGACGTTCCAATATCAGGACATCTATGCCCGCGTCGGCGAGGTAGGCGGCGGTGGTTAGACCATTGTGTCCACCCCCGACGATGATGATGTCGTGGTCTGCATTTTGAGGCATAGTTTTCTCCCAGGTCCGCTGGCTAGTACCGGCTGTATAGGCATTTGCCATCGACGTACGTGCGTTCGACGGCGATCTCGGTTATGAAATCGGGGTTGGCTTGCGTGGGGTCGTGTCCCAGGACTGTCAGGTCGGCCCGCTTCCCGACCTCTATGGACCCCACCTCCGACTCCCGCCGAAGGGCCACGGCGGAGTTGATGGTGTACATCCTCAGCGCTTCCATCGGCGTTACGGCCTCTTCGGGGGCGACGGGCTCTCCCGTTCTGCGGGCGACCCTGTTGACAGCCGCCCGGATCCCGATGAGCGGGTGAAGCGGAGCACATGGGTTGTCCGATCCCGCGGCCACCGTCAGCCCGGCGTCTATCATGCTGCGGAAAGCCTCTATCCCGAAGGTGCGCCCCAGTTCCCGGGCCCGCGTTTGCTGCCGGTCGGCCCACGTGTAGATGAACGGCGGTTGCACGGAGGCTATCACGTCCAGCGCCCGCGCCCTTTCGATCTGCTCCCGGGTGGGGAGAGTGAAGTGCTCGATGCGGAAGCGAGGGTCGGAGGTTGGGCGCTCCCGCAGGGCCCGTTCGAAGGAGTTGAGCGCCTGCTCGATGGCCCAGGGGCCGAGGCAGTGGATGATTACCTGCATACCCAGCCGGTGGGCCGACAAGACCAGGCCATCGGCCTCTTCCTGCGTGTAGTACCGCGCCCCGACCCGCTCGACGCGCCCGTTGTCGTGGCACTTGAATTGAGCGGCATCCGGGAACACAGGGTCCATGAATATCTTCAGCGTCCCACCCCTGAGCCGGTCGGAAGCGTCCTCGGTCCCGAGCTCTCCCCTTGAAGCCTCCTCGGGGGCCCTGAAGAAGGTCAGCCCGCCCAGCTGCTGGCGCAGGGCTATAGGCAGCTTGCCCTGCTCATCGGCCATCCTGTACATCCGGGCTGCGTCGGGCGTCACCAGCGCCTCCCCGACGGACGTGATCCCCACCGAGAGGTGCTTCATGGAGTTGCGGTAGACGTAGTCGGCGGCGCGGTCGCCNNCCGCCATGGGGGTCGGGAGTATGGGCGTCTATCCCCGCCAGTTCAAGGGCCAAGGAGTTGGCGTAGCAGCTGTGATGAGACCCGTCCATGACGCAGACGGGATTGTCCATAGTCGTATCGTCGAGGTCGTGGCGGGTGAGATTGCGGCCCTCTCTTAGAAGGCTACCGTCGAATCCCCAGCCCCATATCCACTGGCCGGGGAGAGCCGCGCTGGCCGCCCTCGCAATCGCATCCTTTATCCCGGCTATGCTGTCATGGGGCGGTGTCCAGCAATCGACCGCCACCGGGTCGAACACGGTCGCCGAGAAATGGTTATGCGGGTCAACGAAACCGGGGACCAGCGTGCGCCCGGCCAGGGGTACAACCTCCGTCCCCTCCGAGACCATCGCCGATATCTCGGCAGTCGCCCCGACCGCCCCAATCTTCCCGTCCTTCACGCCGACCGCCTCCGCGCGCCCGTCCGAGGGGCTCACGGTTATGACGTTCCCGCCCAGGAAGACCAGGTCCATTTGCAGCCTCCCGCCTGCCGGCAGCCAGGGCTGTGAGCGCAGTCAGCCGCTCAGGCCGCGATACTCGATGAATTTCGTGGGCGTGACCCGTATTGTGGCCGACTCACCGCCCCCAGACCGCCGGCCAAAGTATTTCTCAGCCATCTCTTCTCCCAGGTACGCCACGGCAATTCGTTCGATGAGTTCCGAGGATTGCGTGGCCTCCAACCGGGCCGTCCCCCGTATCATCACGGCGTAGTAGGGAAGGTCCCTCTGATCGAAGACCAGCATCACGTTGTCGTTGTTCCGGATGTTCCTGCACTTCTGGGACCCCGGGCCCGTGCTCATCAGAAACTCGCCGTTTTCGTAGATGCACCACATCGGAACGGAGTGGGGCCGACCCTTGCCGTCCACCGTCGAAAGGACGCCCACTTGGACCTTGCTCAGAAACTCTTCTATGTGTTTGGGAGTCTGCATTGCTCTGCGCCTTTCGGGGGGTGGGTGTACCTTACGATTAGGCAGCGAGGCTAGTCAAGACAGGGAGAAGCCATACAGCTTGGCTGCGTTTTCGCCCACTATCTTTCGCTTTTCGTCCTCGGGCACGTCCTTGAAGATGCGTTCGATCACCTCTCGGGAGTGGGGAAAGGTCCCCTCGTCGTGGGGATAGTCGCTGCCCCATAGCAGGCAGTCCACGCCGGTGATTTCTCGGGTGAGCAGACCTGCCAGGTCGTCTCCAAAAGTGGCGAAACCCTGTCGTTTGAAGTATTCGCTGGGCGGCAGGTCCAGCTTGGGGACCGCCCACATGTGACGCTTGGCGTGCAATTCGTCCAGGCTTTGTAGCACCCAGGCAAGCCACCCGACACCGGACTCCACCAGCACGAATTTCATGTTTGGATGACGACCGAGCGCATTCGAAGCGATCAACATTATGGTGGGGCCCATGGCTGCAGCCATCCCCGTTATGCTGGTCAGATGGTCTTCCCCCACCCCCGTGGCCCGTTCATAGGCGCTCGACGCTTCGGAGGTGGCCGGGTCGGGGCCCGAGGTGAATACGTGGAAAGCCAATGGGATGTCCAGGGCCTCGGCGGTGTCCCAGAACGGCTCGTAGTCGGGATGGTTGTACGGCTTGGTGGGCATCTCGCACGGCAGGGACAGGCTTTTGTACCCCATCCCGGCCACCCGCTTCGCCTCGGATATCGCCTCCCCGATGTCGAGCATGGGGATCTCGGCGGTCATGGCGAACACGTCGGCGTGCGCGCCGAAAATCTCGTGGTGCCAGTCGTTGTACAGCGTTGCCAGGGCCATCTGGTAGCCGGGGTCGGGCGATGCGAAGATTTTGAACACGGCCTGGGGGTATATCACCTCTGCGCTGACGCCGTCCTTCTCCAGGTCTTCCAGTCGCAGGGGGATGTCTACTCCTCCCGCCCGATACTGCTGACGCCCGAGTTCTTCTCCGTCCCGCCAGTAACGTTGCATATCGTCTTCGTTCAGCGGATTGGGTGCGTGGACCGGCGAAGGTCGTTGACCTTCAAAGACCATGTACCTCTCACCGTTTATCGTTTCTTCGTGGGGAGCGCGGTCTCGATATTCCGCTGGGAGCCTTTCGTAGATTTCCGCCGGTTCGTTGCAGTGAGAGTCCGCTGAGATGATCTTGTAGTCAGACATGTCGTCTCCTCCGCCTATTCGTCAGCTGCCTTTTGAAAACCCGTACAGCGCCGCCGCATTCTCTCCGACTATTTTCCTCTTCTCGTCCTCGGGAATGCCTTTGAAGGTGCGCTCGATCACCTCCCGGGAGTTGGGGAAAGTCCCCTCGTCGTGGGGGTAGTCGCT
>JAAXHX010000018.1 GCA_012270635.1 Dehalococcoidia bacterium
TACGGGGACATTTTGCCGAGTTCCTTCTCCGTGGATCACTCGAGCACCTTAGGCTTCTCGCCTCGCCTACGTGTGTCCGTTTACGGTACGGTCGCATGAGAGAACTCCCCCGCGAGGCTTTTCCCGGCGGTCGGCTCCACAGCCCTTGACGGGGCCCGAAGGCCCCTTCGGCATCGGTGCTCGGCTGCTCCAGGCGGATTTGCCTGCCCGGAAACGCCTACCTCCTTGCATCGGGACATCCATCACCCGACGGCCGCTTCGCTCCCGCGTCCCCCCTCGGGGTGCTGACGCGCTCCCTGCGGTACGGGAATATTGACCCGTTTCCCATCGCCTACGCCCTTCGGCCTCGGCTTAGGGACCGACTAACCCGGAGCGGATGACCCTGGCTCCGGAACCCTTAGGCTTTCGGTGTGGGAGATCCTCCCTCCCATTATCGTGTACTCATTCCGGCATGCTCGCTTCCCTGCGCTCCACCGGTGACCTCGCAGCCCGGCTTCACAGCCCAGGGAACGCTCCCCTACCATGCCCTCGCAATCCCCAAAAGAATTGCAAGAACATCCGTAGCTTCGGCGCTGAGTTTCAGTCCCGACCATTATCGGCGCAGATCCACTTGACTGGTGAGCTGTTACGCACTCTTTCAAGGCATGGCTGCTTCTAAGCCAACCTCCCAGTTGTCTCCGCGTATCCACATCCTTTGTCACTTAACTCAGACTTCGGGGCCTTAGCTGACGGTCTGGGCTCTTTCCCTCTCGCGAACGGACATTATCGCCCGCCCACTGACTCCCAGGGTCCATCTCACGGGCATTCGGAGTTTGCTAGGGATCGGTAACCGGGTAGGGCCCCTAACCCTTGCAGTGCTCTACCTCCCAGAGACAACGCCCTGAGGCCATACCTAAATATGTTTCGGGGAGAACCAGCTATCTCCGAGCTTGATTGGCCTTTCACCCCTACCCACACCTCATCCGAGGAGTTTTCAACCCCCAACGGTTCGGGCCTCCACCAGGTGTTACCCCGGCTTCACCCTGGACATGGGTAGATCGCTTCGGTTTCGGGTCTGCCCCCACGTACTCCTGCGCCCACTTCAGACTCGCTTTCGCTTCGCCTCCGGACCTCAAGCCCTTAAGCTCGCACGTGAGGAGCAACTCGCCGGATCATAATGCAAAAGGCACGCAGTCACCCGGCCCAGCCCGAAGACCAGCCCAGGCTCCTACCGCTTGTATGCACACGGTTTCAGGTTCTCTTTCACTCGCCGTCAGGCGTTCTTTTCACCGTTCCCTCACGGTACTGTCCACTATCGGTCACGAACTCGTATTTAGCCTTGGAGGATGGTCCCCCCAGATTCAACCGGGATTCCTCGTGACCCGGCCTACTCGGGTACCCGGCCAACTCCCTACTCGCGTTTCGCATACGGGACTCTCACCCCCTACGGTCCGCCGTTCCAGGCGCGTTCCGCTACGCTTTCGGTCGCCTCCCGCCAGGCCCCGCAACCCCGCAACGATCTCCTCGCCGCGGTTTGGGCTGCTCCCCGTTCGCTCGCCGCTACTTGGGGAATCTCTTATTGATTTCTCTTCCTCCGGGTACTTAGATG
>JAAXHX010000019.1 GCA_012270635.1 Dehalococcoidia bacterium
GTGCGATCTATGACGGCCTCCCCGACCTTCCTGCGGCGAAGTCTGTCCCGAAGCTCCCGCTCGCTCCGGGGTCGGGACGCGAGGTATCGGAGGGCGATGGACACGGCGGAGTCGAGTCCCGCTCTGTTGACCAGCTCCGAAAGCCGCGCCTCGGAGACCTGTTGCCCGACTTCGAGCCGAGCGTCGTGGGCGGACACCTGGTCCAGGGCGAAAGCGTAGCGCCCGTCGATGAATACGTTGACCCGGTCTTTCCGGCTCTTCTGGGGCCGGATATCGGTGATTTCGGGCATTTGGGGAATTAGTCGGTGGGAGGGATAGTTAGCGGGTCAGGCTGTCGAGGTTGAACCCGCAGCATGATGAGTTTCTCTGATGCGATCTGGGCCGTACGCAACTCGAAGGTCTTCTGGATGTTTAGCCAGAGATCGGGGCTGGTGCCCAGGTAGCGGGCAAGCCGCAGAGCGGTGTCGGCGGTTACGCCCCGGCGCTCGTTTAAGATTGCGGTTATGCGGTTGGTGGGAACGCCCAGGGTTCTGGCCAAGGCGTTGGCTGACATGCCGAGTTCCTTTAACTCCTCTGCGAGAATCTCATCCGGATGCACGGGGTGCATATCGTTTCGATGTGGTCATGTTCATGTTCGATACTGTGCATTCTAAAGTTTGCGTCCCGGCCGTTCAAATCGAGATTCGTCTTGACACCCGGCTCCCGGCCTTCCTAACCTACCCCCGACCATATCCGCCCGAGACGGGCTTCGGAGGGACGAACTTTGGCTACCGATTGGGATGCAGTGATCATCGGCGGCGGGCACAACGGGCTGGTCGCAGCCTGCTACCTGGCCAAGGCCGGCCTCAAGGTGGTCGTACTGGAGCGGAGAGAGGTGGTGGGCGGGGCCTCGGTTACGGAGGAGACCTTCCCCGGCTTCCGGATCTCCACCGCGGCCATGGTCGGGGGGCTGCTCAAGCCGAAGATCGCCGCCGACCTGGAGCTCCACAAGTTCGGTTACGGCCCCCTCGTCTCCTACGATCCCGTGGGGCTGCACCTCTACCCCGACAACCGATACATGCTCTGGTGGAACGACCCCGCCAGGACTCTCGAAGAGTTCGCAAAATTCTCTCGTAGAGATGGTGAGGCCTTCCTGGACCTGCGTATGCGGATGGACAGGCTCGCCGCGGTGATCAAGCCTCTTGAGCTTAGGTCGCCCATGAGCGTCGACGAGATCGCCGCCCGGTTCCCCCACCCCGAAGACGCCCATTTCTTCCAGGAAGTGCTGGTCAGCCCCATGAAGGACTTCCTCGACGCCCGCTTCGAGACCGAGGAGGTGAAGGTCAGCATCGCCCCCAGCGGGATGGTGGGCCTCGCCGGAGGGCCCTACTCCCCCGGCAGCGTCTACATGATGCTCCACTACTGGCCCGAGCTTGGCGTCCCCATAGGCGCAGTACCCGGCGGCATGGGCGCGATAACCTCGGCCCTGGCCCGCTGCGCCCGTAGCCACGGGGCGCAGGTCCGTACGGAGGTGGAGGTGGCCCGGGTCATCGTCCGGGAGGAGCGGGCCTCGGGGGTGGAGCTGGTGAATGGAGAGAAGATCAACGCCCGCGTCGTCCTCTCCAACGCCGACCCCAAGCGCAGTCTCCTGGGTCTCCTGGAGCCCGACCACCTTGAAGAGAGCTTTCGGCGGAGGGTGGCCTCGGTGAGGAGCGAGGGCGTAGTATTCAAGATCAATCTCGCCCTGAGCGAACTCCCCGACTTCACCGCGATCCCCGGCAAGGAGCTCGGGCCCCAGCACATAGCGCCCTTCAGGATCTGCCCCTCGGTGGACTCCCTGGAACGGGCCTGGGACGATGCCAAGTTCGGGAGGACTTCCCGGGAGCCGTACATGTACTGCGTAATCCACTCGGCCACAGACCCTACCGTCGTCCCCGAGGGTAAGCACAGCCTGGGCCTATTCGTCCAGTACGCTCCCTACCACCTTCGGGGCGCCGACTGGGACACGGAGCGGGATATCTTCGGCAAGCGGTGCATCGACACCCTCGCCCGGTACGCCCCCAACATCCCCGACGCCATAATCGACTATCAATTCCTCTCACCCAGGGACCTGGAGGAGAAGCTATACCTGACCCATGGCCACATGTTCCACGCCGAAAATGCCCTAGGGCAGCTGTTCAACGCCCGCCCGATGCGGGGAATCAGCGACTACCGCACCCCGGTCCCCGGCTACTACCTCTGCGGGGCCGGGACCCATCCGGGCGGCACCGTGCGAGGGGCCCCGGGCCACAACGCCGCCCA
>JAAXHX010000020.1 GCA_012270635.1 Dehalococcoidia bacterium
TTCCTGCTCCCCCGCCTGCTCCGCGAACAGCTCGCCTCCGAGACCCACGTCCTCACCGAAGACAACCCCCTGGTAGTTCCGTAGAGAGACCTCTGCATACCGCATGTCGCTCCTCTTCTACTATTTAGGTGATCCTCTACCCCCCATCCCGCTCATACTTCGACAGGCTCAGCACGAGCGGCCTGGCCCCCTAGATTCCGGCTCGGGGGCCGGAATGACGGAGAGGGAACGAGGCCCCGCCTCCCGGCTCGTTCCGCTTCTTTCCACGCCGGGTTCCCACTCACGCCGCTCACCCTGAGCCTAGTCGAAGGGTTGAGCGGATGGCTGGACATGCGAGTAGCCCCCTCCCCGCTCATACTTCGACAGGCTCAGCACGAACGGCCCCGACCCTCAGACACAGGTTGTGTAAAGTAAGGGCGTCCATCCGTCATTCCGGACCCCGAGCCGGAATCCATCCCCATCCCCACCACCCACCCCGACCCCGCTCACCCTGAGCCTGTCGAAGGGTCGAGCGGACTCCACATCCTCTCGCATCAAGAGCGTGAGGTCGCCCCGAGTAACCGCCTACGCAGAAGGTCCCGCTAGGACCCCAGCCCGAAATAACGCTCGCTGCGGGAGCGTATGTACCTTTCGCTCAGATGGTTCAGCGCCCGACGCGCCAGCGTGAATTTCTCCGATAGCGTCGACAGCACGCCCCCGAGCTCCGGCACGTCTAATTCTCTGGCCGCCAGCCCGTAGAAGGCGCTGCCCTCCCGTTCGTAGTCAGCGAGGGTGCGGCGGTGGGCGAAGCGCCGCCGACGCGGGTTTCGGACCACCTGGTGGGGAAAAACCCCGGTGGTGAAGAGCGCCAAGTCGGCGATGCGGCGGTAGTAGTCGGGACGCTCCGCAGGGTCGGCGTGGCGAGCCGCGTAGATCATGTCGTCCATGTCCATGCTGCTGAAGCGGCGTTTCCGCAGCCGACCCCGCTCCAGCGAGTAGAACACGGTGGAGTGGGTCCTGGAGAAGGAGGACATCATGTCGGCTAGGTAGTCCCGGGGCGGCTCGTCGTCCAGCAGGTCGGCCACCCTAGAGGACTCAAAGATGGGTATTACCTCGCCCCGGTCCCCGATCTCGTTGATGTAGGGTTGATCGTCCAGATCCCGACGCGTCTTTCGGAGGAGGATCGTGAAGAGCAGCCGGGGGGAGACGTGGACGATGGCTTCCTCGTCGTCGAGGATGCGTTGGACCAGGCGCGGGTCCCCGATCATGGCGTCCAGGATGTCGGGCTTATCTCGCACTAGGGTTGCGACCCTTGCGCGGTCTCGGGCGTCGGGTGTGACGGTCTCGACGATAAATTCGAGGTCGGAGTCCGAGAGTATGAACATGGGGTGTGGGGGGGTGGAGCGGGCGAAGGGATTCGAACCCTCGACCTCCTGCTTGGGAAGCAGACACTCTACCGCTGAGTTACGCCCGCGCTTATCGCTACTTTACGCCGACGCAGTAGGGGGCGTCAAATGCGTCCGGCCCTCGTTCTGGGCCTGTCGAAAGGTAGGGCGACGGGGAGCGTTACCGCAGGCGCCCGACCGCATACAGCACCCCAACACCCACGAACAAGATCATATATACGTCCACCGAGAGAACGTACTGCCGGAACGTGTGCCCCGTGAGATCGTAGAAGAAGGCCGCCTGGACCGCCTTCCCGAAGAAGCTGCTGGCAATGACACTGACGGCGGCTATGACCTGCAGTCCCACGCCCCGCTTCCGGTTGGCAACCCTCGATACTCCCTCCCCGATGGCCAACCCAACGATTATCGAGCTGATGAGGGATGCGAAGGGGACGCCGCGCAGCAAGGCCCACACCACGCCCCCGGCCAACGCCAGCCCGAGCCCCGCGCCCACCGCCTTCCCGTAATAGAGAGCGCTGACTTCGTAAACGGGTGAGCGGCGGGCGTTGGCGCACTGCTTGCACCGCGCCCCTACGGGCGTGTGCACCAGGCACTTTGGGCAAATGGGCTTGTCGCACTTGCCGCAGGAAAGAAGGGTCTCGGTGTTGGGGTGGGTTGCGCATTGCATGGGGGTGACGGGGCAGCGCCGAGCCTCTGGGGCCTAGCCCAGGTCGCCGAGAGCGAAGGTGAGATCCCCTGCGGCGACCGTCTTGCCGTCCACCTCGGCCCTCGCCTTGGCCTTCCCCACCGAGCCCCGCATCCGCTCCAGCGACACCTCCATGCGCAGAACGTCGCCGGGTTGCACGGGCCTGCGGAACCGGAAGGAGTCGATGCCCGCGAAATAGCCCACTTTGCCCCGGTTCTGCTCCAGGCTTAGCAGGGCCACGGAGCCGACCTGGGCCAGGGCCTCCACGATGAGGACTCCGGGCATTATCGGGTAGCCGGGGAAATGTCCCTGGAAGAACGGCTCGTTGACGCTGACGTTCTTCAGGCCCACCGCCCGGGCCCCGGGCTCCAACTCGACTATCCTGTCGACCATCAGGAACGGCCACCGATGGGGCAGCAACTCCTGGACCTCTCGCGCCGACAGCTCCGTCCCGCTCACGCTATCCGCCTTTCGGCGCGTCGATGCCGAGAAGCCTGAACACGGAGGACTCGGGGACGTCCACGTCACCCAGGTCTATGCCGGGGCCCAGGCCCGGGCCGTGGTAATCGCTTCCGCCGCACGGGACCAGGTCGTGCCGGTCGGCGAGGCGTTTGAGGCGGGCTATCTGGTCGGGGGTGTACCTGGCATAGTGCACCTCCATCCCGGCCAGCCCCTCGGCTTTAAGGCCGGGAAGCAGGGACTCGACGTTCCGTGTGAAGCTCGGGTGAGCTAGCACCGCCCTGCCCCCGACGGACTGGATGAGCCGGATCGCATCCCCGGGAGTCAGCCTCACCCTGCCGACGTATGCGGGCCCGTTTCTGCCTATGTACAGGTTGAAGGCCTCTTGGACGGAACCGACGTGCCCCTTTTCGAGCAGGGCCTGGGCAACGTGGGGCCTGCCGATGGCCCCGTCACCTGCTATCTCCTGGACCCTCTCCCAATCGACGTCCATGCCCAGCTCACCCAGCTTTTTCACCATCCCACGCGCCCGGCCCACCCGGCCCTCCTGGAACTTCTCCATCTGCCCCTGGAAGTCCGGGTCCTCGTAAGAGTCCAGGTAGCCGAGGACGTGGATCTCTCCCTCGTCCACGTCGGCGCTGAGCTCTACGCCGGGTATGACGGTCAGGGCTGGGTAGCGCTCGGCGCGTTCCAGGGCTCGAGCCAGCCCGCCGGTGGCGTCATGGTCGGTGATGGCCAGGAAGTGGAGACCCTTGCGCGCGGCATGGTCGACCAGTTCTTCCGGTTCCAGCACGCCGTCCGAGACGGTGGTGTGGCTATGTAGGTCTACGTGCATGGGTCAGTCCAGGGTCCTGTCTATCCGTTGGATCGCGGTGGCCTTGCCCGTGGAACCGTCGATATCTATTAGCGCAGAGTTGAACCGCACCGGCCCCTTGGCCACGGACATGCGCTGGTTCATCTGGGTCAGGAACCGATCGATGATCGGCGGGGGGTCATCCCCGATGATGGACCGGGACGGCCCGACCATCCCCAGGTCGGTGACGTAGGCCGTGCCCTCCGGGAGGATTTGAGCATCCACGGTCCCCACGTGGGTGTGGGTCCCGACCACCGCGCTGACCCGCCCGTTCAAATACCAGCCCATCGCCCCCTTCTCGGACGTGGCCTCGCCATGAAAGTCGACGAGGGTCACGGGGGGACGGCCCCGGGATCCGTTGAGCAGCCCGTCCATGGCCCTGAAGGGGCAGTCGTAGTCCTTCATGAACACCCGCCCGATGAGGTTGACGACGAGGACGTCCTGGATGATGAGGGAGCCGCGGCCTGGAAGGTCGGGGGGGAAGTTGAGGGGCCGGAGTATGGGAGCTTCGGATTCCAGGTACGGGATGATCTCCTGCTGGTCCCACACGTGATTGCCGGAGGTTATCACGTCGACGCCCGCATCCAGCAGTTCGTCCACCGTGCCGGGCGTGAGCCCGAACCCCCCGGCGCTGTTCTCGGCGTTGGCGACGACGAGGTCGACGCCGAACTCGCTCTTGACACCGGGAAGCAGGGTGCGGACCGCGCGTCGTCCCGGCTTCCCAACTATGTCGCCGATCATCAGTGCTCGCACTTAAGCGCTCCCATCCTCGCCTGTGACCGTGCATCGAGACGCATCCAGGCCTCTGAACACGGCCCGGCAGAGGGGGCAGGTAGCGGGGAAAATCAGCGCGCGGTCCCCAGGGCCCGGGTCTCCCGGACAACGGTGACCTTGATTTCGCCGGGGTAGACCAGCTCGTCCTCGATCTTCTTGACCACTTCCCGGGCGAGACGGGAGGCGCCGATGTCGTCGACCTCATCGGGCTTGACCATCACCCGGATCTCGCGGCCCGCCTGGATGGCGAAGGACTTCTGGACGCCGTCGAAGCTGTTGGCAACGTCCTCCAGGGCGCGGAGGCGCTTGATGTAGTTCTCTACGCTGTCCCGCCGGGCCCCGGGCCTCGCGCCGCTTATGGCGTCGGCCGCGGCGACGATAAACGCCTCGACGTTGACCCGGTCTTCTTCGTGGTGCTCCTCCACGGCCTTCACCACCTCCGCCCGGATGTGGTACTTGCGGGCTATGTCCGCCCCGATCTCCGCGTGGCCGCCCTGGACCTCGTGGGTGAGGGCCTTGCCTATGTCGTGAAGCAGGCCGGCCTTCTTGGCGATGTCCACGTTAGCCCCGATCTCGGAGGCTATCATCCCAGCCAGGTGGGCCACTTCCACCGAGTGCTTCAGTATGTTGTGGCCGTAGCTGTACCTGAACTTGAGCTGCCCGACCAGCTTGACCAACTCAGGGTGAAAGCCGGTGATGCCCAGCTCGTAGAGGGCCTCCTGGCCGGACGTCTTTATGCTCTCCTCCACCTCCACCTGGGTCTTCTGCACCACGTCCTCGATGCGGGCCGGGTGTATCCGACCGTCGCTGACCAGCTTGGCCACGGCGACCTTGGCCACCTCCCGGCGGACGGGGTCGAAAGTGGAGAGCGTGACCGCCTCGGGGGTGTCGTCGATGATCAGGTCTACGCCCGTGGCCCGTTCCAAGGCCCGGATGTTGCGTCCCTCCCGCCCGATGAGGCGGCCCTTCATGTCGTCGCTGGGAAGGGGGACGATGGCGGAAGTGGTCTCGGAGACTACGTCGGACGTGAGGCGCTGAATGGCGAGGGCGATGGCCTTTCGGGCCTTCATGTCCGCCTCGTCCTTCATCCGCTGCTCGAGCTCAAAGGCACGGCGGTCTATCTCGCCCTGGGCAACCTCCTCGGCTTCCCGGATGACCCTGTCGCGGGCTTCATCCACCGTGAGGCTGGATATCGTCTCCAGCTTCTGCAGCTGGAGCTCCTTCAGTTCGTCCGCTTCTGCAACCTTCCGGTCCAGCGTCTCCTCTTTTTCGCTAAGGCCCTGGAGCTTTCGGTCAATGGAGTCCACCTTGCGGTCGAGGGATTCCTCTTTTTGGGTTATTCGTTTTTCCTGGCGTCTGAGCTCGTTTCTCCTGTCCCGGTACTCGTTCTCAGCCGACCTGCGCATCTGGTGCGCCTCTTCCTTGGCTTCGAGAAGAAGGGCCTTCTGCCTGCCTTCGGCCTCGGTTAGAAGAACTGCTGCTTGAGCTTCGGCCTTCCTCCTTTGCTTGGCCAGTATCAGGTAACGAGCGAAGAAACCTATTAACCCACCTAGAAGAATGCCCCCAACGGCGCACAAGATGGCTACTAGGATAGCCATCCGTTCCTCTCTTTCATTGTGCTTATGTGTTGAGGTCCCTTTGGATAGAGGGGGCCATTTGACTAATTATGATAGGCAGTTGGGGCGCAGGTGTCAAGGAAGAAGCCGCTCGGCATCCAATTTCCACGCTCGACATTGAGTGGAATCGACACCGAATGCGGGTTACCATAACCATCGATTTCCCCACGGCATTGGCGGTGTGCATTGCGGACCGGTTTTGGCGAAGTGGGGTTGTCTAGATGGATGTTCAGCACGGACCGACAATCAACAACAGGTGAATGATTGCCCAAGAGTAGAGTCCTGCTCAGATTGTCGGATGGCCACCGGTGCAAATTGGCCCCCTGGTCAAGAGAACCTCGTAGCAACAACCTTCAACCCGAAGGCCTCGAGTTAATGCAGACCGGCTGCCCTGGGCAATTGGGTTGCGGAGCGGCTCTGGCGATGGACTTCGGTGGAAGAGGGCAGGTTAGTAGGAGCGATAATCCCGGAGGGGTTCGAAGCGTACGCACGGGTCTTTCACCCGGCCGAACGTCAGAAACCGGACAACAACTGGGAACGGGTGAGCTGGGCCACCATTGCGTCTTGGAACGGAAAAGTCGCGCATCCACAGATGAGCTTCTATCGAATCGCAAAGCTCGACCCACGGTTGAACGAAACACCGACGTGGGGTCAGATCCCGTTTTATGGAGACCCGCCAGAAGAAGAATGTCGAGTATTGGTGAGTATCCTCAAGGGGTCCACATCCACACTTGAACGCTGCTATTTCTGCCTTTGGCACGGCTATGGATTCCTTGATGACCGCTATTTCAAAAGAACACCCAAGTTGAAAGTTCCAGGTCCAGGCGGGCGGGAGTACTTGGTATTCCGTGGTTCTTTGGGCGGCATCATGTCGTTTTACCATTACAAGGATGCTCAGGGCGGATGGCGTGGATGGGGCCAGCCGCCAAACATCTGGTGGCCGGAAGACCGGGCCTGGTGCGTTGCAACGGACATTGACTCTTTCGATTCCTATGTCGGCGGAAGCGAGTCTTGCATAGAGCAAGTCCTTGCCCACCCGGACTTGGAGGCCTTCCCCATAGCCGTGGACGCGCGCATCGATCATCTCGGAGATGTCATAAACTCCTGAGGATGCTCACGGGCGGCCTAGCTTATCCTCAATCTATCCCGAAGCTGGCTGTCGTGGGAGAGATTGCAGGTCTATGGGCCCCGTGGGGAAGGGTGTGGCCCGGAGAAGAGGGTTAGGCGCACACTTCAAGCGCGGTGAGCGCCATCACTTTGGCGCAGGTCTCCATCTCGCTTATGGACGTCCAGAAGTTGTCCTCTCCCTCTACGGCGGAGTTGAATCCGCCGGCAGGCCCGTACTCTAAACAGGGAATCCCCGCCTTCCACAGCCAGGTTACGTCCCCTGCGGAGTAGGAGAAGGGATGGATTGCGCCCACGGCCCGGGGCGGCGTGCCCGTCACGGCCTCGTGGCTGCGGGTGACGACGTCGACGATTTCCTGGCCATCCGGCAGGTCGAAGGGCTCCATTACCAGCCTTCTCCGCCCCTCGAAGGATGCGGGTGGCGGGACCTCGATTTCGTACTTCAGCTCCGGGTCCTCCACCGCAAGGGGGTCTAGGGCGTTTCGTATATCAGCGATTATCGAGTCTAGGGTCTGGCCGGGGACGAAGTGCACGTCTATCAGGATCGTGCAGAAGTCGGGCACGTAGGGAGGCTCTATGAGCACGTAGCTCTCCCCCCGCCCCCCGATAATGCTCCCGACGTTCACGCGGGGCATGGCCGGGAGCTTGGCGCTCGGGGTATGGGTAAGCTTCATATTCTCCAGGGCGTTGATCACCCGCGTCATCTTGCTGACTGCGTTTATGGTCTGCTCCTGTACGCTGATGTGCCCCGTGACCCCGTAGGTGTGAATCGCCAGGTGGGCGATGCCCGCGTGGACCGTGGCTATGTTCCCCACGCCCGTCGGCTCCGGCGAAACGGCAGCGTCCGTTCTCAGCCCGCTCTCCATGAGAAAGTGAGTCCCCTCTCCTCCCTGGGTCTCCCCTACCACGCAGGCGAGGACCAGGTCGCCTCTTATCTGCACGGGAGAGAGGCGCACGGCCTCGGCGGCGGCGATCATGCTCGCGACGCCGCCCTTCATGTTCTCCACGCCCTGCCCATAAAGCCTGTCGCCCTCGATGGTGGGAACGGTCGGGTCTCGCTTCGCTCCGCGTCGCAGGGAGTTGATGTCGGTGTGGCCGTTGAGCATCAGGCTCTTCCCGCCGCCCGTGCCCCTGAGAGTGGCGATGGCCTGCAGCCTGCCGGGCTCCACTTCCTGAAGCTCGACTTCATACCCCCTCTCCCGAAAGTAACCGTCCAGGAAGTGCGCTACGGGGGTCTCGTTGGGCTTGAAACTGGGTATGCTTATCAGCCGCTTTGCCAGGTCCAGCATCGCGGCCCGGTCCACGTGGGCCAGGACTTGGTCTTTCTGCGCATCGTCCACGGGAGAGTCCCTCCGCTAAGGGCTAGGGGCCCGTGAGGTGGGGGGCGGCGATGTCGGGCCGGACCGCCCTGTCCATGAAGTCGTTCATCTGGGGCTCGTAGCGAGTCCAGAGGCGGCGCAGCTCCGAGATGGGCGCGTCGTGCCAGTCGACCCGCAGGTCGATTATCGGGAACGGGTAGCGATGATGGACTACCAGCGCCGCCGAATGCTCGTTCTTCCCCACCTCCCCACCCGCGGCCTTTCCGGCTTCCAACCCCCTCAACAGCCTTTCCGCCAGGGGAAGGTCGGGGTCGGCCTCGAAGCCCTGCCCGATGGCGGTGGCAACCTGCTTGGAAAATAGCAGGTTGCCTACGGCCACTACGCCATCGCCCCGGTATTCGTTGTTCTCCAGGTAGACCTGGCTTCCCGTATGGGCCGCCGTTCCTCCGACGGTATCCACCACTCCGATCTGCCGGTACTCGGGGTAGGCGCCCGCGCTGACCAGTTCCTCTACCACCGCTCTGGCGGAATAGCCCCGGCGCAAGAGGTCCAGGCCCAGCTTGCCGAGCCGAGGGTCGGTCAGGTTCTGCGAGGCCACCGCCCCGACACCCGTCTCCACCCATACGCACCGGGCCCCCACGCAGATGCTGCTGGTGGACACGGCCATGCCGACCATGCCGGTCCTGCTGCAATGTCCCACTAGTGAGAAAGTCATGGTCTTCTCCTTTAGTCGTCGATAGGTTTGGGACCTACCGTTCCTTCATTACCTCATGGGAGAGGTCGGCGGCCTTCCTGACCAGCTGCTTCATCGGCGTGGGATCGAAGTTGAAATACAGGGCCAGCATGTTGGCATAGGGCGGGCTCTGCGCGAAGAGCTGGAAGGCCAGCTTGTGCCCCGCCATCGAGGAGTCGACCAGGTCCCGGGTGAAGTGGAGCAGTTTTATCCTGTCCTCCATGCTCCAGTCCCGAACGGCATAGTACTTTTCGAGGTATTTTCGGACCTCGGGGTTCTTCCAGGCCGCGGTGTCGGGGGTGAGTTCCAGTTGCCCGCCCGCGAGCTCCCTCACTATGCCGACCATGGCCGGCAGGTTGCTGGATGCGTAGATGCGGCCGGCATATATAATCGCCTGGTTCGGCATTGTGAGGCCGCCGGGGCTCGGCTCCGCGCAGTGTACGGCGGCGTGAAGGTGAGCGTTGATCGTTTCCCGGTAGCACATGAGGGTCGTCAGCTTTTCCCGCACCTGGGGCACGTTCTGCAGGCCCGTCTGTTCGATGTTCAGGAAGGCCGTGCCCAGCAGGTAGTCGGCCCTGAACAGCGTCCTGAGGACGAAGGGGAAGACAACGTAGCGGTGCAGCGTGCCCCGGATGTAGCCGGCGGCCTTCGGCTCCCGGCAGAAGAGCACGTTCTCCCAGGGCACCTGAACGTTGTCGAAGATGAGCAGCGTGTCGATTTCGTCGAAGCGCGTGGCTATCGGGTAGTCCCTGGGGTCCTTACCCACCCCCAGCCCCGTGCGGCATATCAGCTTGAGCCCCGGGCTGTTCATGTCCGCTATGAAGCCTATGGCGTAGTCCCTGAGCTCATCGCCCCACTGCGCGATGGTGGGCTTTATGAACCCCTGGTTTGCGTAGCAGGCGGCGGTCTCGTACTTAGCTCCCCGCACGATGATCCCCTTGTCGTTCTCGTCTACGACGTGGAGGAGCATGTCGGGGTCCTGCTCCTGGGGAGGGCGGCTGCGGTCTCCCTTCGGGTCCGTGTTGCCGCTCACGTGGAACAGGTCCAGCTCCTGCAGCCGGTTTACGTGACGCTCCACGTTTTCCGCGAACATCGGGTTGAAGGTGCGCAGGGTCTCCCGGGCGTCGTACATCGACCAGAGCTCGCCGGCGGTGTCGTCCCCGACTCGCTCGACTATCCCGCCGATCTCCGTAAGCACGGTCTCGACGTAGCGCCTCTGGGCGGCGAGGTCCTCGGCGGAGGTGGGTGGCTTCAGGGACCGAGCGGCCGGCTCGCCGTTGAAATCGAAGGTGGTGGCGTCCTTGAATGCCGCCTCATTCTGCATGTCGTACATGCGGGACCGGACGTCGATGATGGGCTTGAACGCCGGGTGAGTGGTGATGTCTTCCACGAGATCGCCGTCGTAATAGACCTCGCGCCCGTCCCTCAACGATTCCCGGTATTCCTCGCCTGTGCGTAGTCCCATTTACTGCCTCGGTTGTGTGGGCCGGTTGTGCTCTGGCTGGAGGCGCCCTTTGAAGTCCGGCGGCATGAACGGCGATCGCCCTCCCCCCAAAGGCGATGGTTATCGTAACTTAGCGCTTTCCTCTTTGGCAATACGGCCCAGCCGTTTGGGCCCGCCGGACGGGACCCGACGACAGGCCGCCTAGCACCCGTACCGACCCGCAATAGACCCGGCGAATTCCACCGGCTGACCGATCCCCAGGCCCAGGCTGGCGGCCTCTCCGCCGTTGATTTCCAGGACGTACTGCATGTTCCCCGAGGGGCTGATGCGCGCAATCTCCGAATCAGCGGCGTCGGGGGGGAGGGGGTGGGATGTCCCGGGAGATTTCGCCTATTGTGCAGTCGGCGCCTATCCAGACCATGTCGAGGGGGAATTGCATCCGCTTCATCCAGAACTGAAGGGGCATGGGCGCCTCGAAGATGAATAGCATCCCGGCGCCCGGGGCTAGGGACTCCCTGTCCGAGAGTCCCTGCCGGCGTTGGGCCGGGGTCACGGCCACCTCCACCGGCACTGCAACGCCGCCGATTAACACCATTGGCCCCGTGGGGAGGGGCGTCGGGGTTGGAGGTGGCTTGGTGGGCGTCGGCGCAGGGGTGGCGGTCGGAATCGCCGTCGGGGACGGATCAAGTGTAGCCGTTGGCCTTGGGCTGTCGGTAGAAGTCGGCCCTGGCGTTGCACTGGGTGTCGGGACTTCGGTGGCGCCGATATGAGTGGGCGCAGGGCTTGGTACGGGAGTCGGGGTGGGGAGTGGAAGGGAATCGGGGGCGCAGGTAAAGGCGGAGACCAGCGCTATCGCTGCCAACGCCAGGATGCCCGCCGTCTTTGAACACCTAGCCAAGTCAGGACGATGGCATCCCCACCCCAGGAGGAATGGGACTAACCTCTCACGTGGGCCCGCCACCCCGACCCCCCGGTCTTCTCCATAAACTCCGCGTGGATGGGAGCGTTGGTTGCAATGATGCTCGGGGTACGGAAGTCGGCGGGAGATCCCGAGCCCGTCGTCACCACCCCGCCCGCCTCCCGGACCAGGAGCAGCCCGCTCATTACGTCCCACGGCGCAAGTGCGTGATGAAAATACAGGTCTACCCGGCCGCAAGCGGCATAGGCGAGACCCAACGCCGCCGAGCCCATGATCCGTATGGTCTGCATCCCCGGCCAGAGACCGGCCAGCATCTCCAGCGCCCGGAGGGCCATCTCCTCGTCGTACCCCATGTCGGTGGCTAGGACGGATGCGGCGATGTTCTCATGTCGGGATACGGAGATGGGCTTCCCGTTCAGGAATGCCCCGCCGCTCTTGCAGGCGTGAAAGAGCTCCCTGCGAAGGGGGTCACAGGTGAAGGCCAGGAGCATCTCGCCCTCGTGGGCCAGGGCGAGGTTGATGGCAAAGTGGGGGTTCTCCGACGCGAAGTTACGGCTCCCGTCCAGGGGATCGACTATCCACGTGTAACCGGTGCTGCCCTGGACCGCGCCCTTCTCCTCGGAGAGGATAGAGAAGCCGGGGAACTCTTGCCGGAGATGATTGAGGATGAGGGACTCGGCGCGGTAGTCGGTGTCCGTTACCACGTTCCCCCGACCCTTGAAGTAGACCTGCTTCTGCTTTTGAAAGCCCCTGACGAGGGTGCGACGAGCAAGGGCGATGGCTTCCCGGGCGACCTGTTCGGCGGTCTTGCCGGTTGCGGACAGGGGAATGTCGCTCACGTGGTCTTGGCCTTCAGGCCCATCCTCTCCCTGACCTCTTCTAGGGTCTCGCGGGCTATGACGCTCGCCCTCCGGGCCCCGTCCTCGAGCACCTCGTGCACGTAGCCGGGATTCTCGGCGAGCTGTCGGCGGCGCTCCCGGAAGGGTCCCAGGGAATCGTTTATGCCGTCGGCCAGCATCTTCTTGCAGTCCACGCACCCGCGCTGGGCGTTGCGGCATTGCTCGGCGATGTCGTCTATTTTGTCGGGGTTGAACTGCTTGTGGAGAGAGAAGACGTTGCACACCTCGGGCCTACCCGGATCGGAGCGGCGTTGGCGCTGGGGGTCGGTGACGGCGCCCATGACCTTCTTGCGCGTCTCCTCGGGAGAGGATGCAAGCTCGACGTGATTGTCGAGGCTCTTGCTCATCTTGTTGCTGCCGTCCAGCCCGACTATGAGCGGCGACTCCGTGAACTTCCCCTGGGGCTCCGGGAAGGTGGGCCCGAAGATGTGGTTGAAGCGGCGCACTATCTCCCGGGCCAGCTCCAGGTGGGCCACCTGGTCCTCGCCCACGGGCACGGTGTCGGCCTTGTATATCACTATGTCGGCGGTCATCAGCACCGGATACCCGACCAGCCCGTAGTTGATGTTGTCGGGCTGATGCCGGGCCATCTCCTTGAAGGTCGGGACCCGGGTCAGCCACCCGTGGGGCGTGACCATGCTAAGAAGGGTGTGTAGGGTGAGCACCTCCGGGACGTGGGACTGGACGAACAGGATCGACTTGTCCGGGTCCAGCCCCGCGGCCAGCCAGTCGAGGAGCATCTCCTTGATGTTGTCCTGCAGGTGGGCCGTGTTCTCCAGGGTGGTCAGGGCGTGAATATCCACGGCGCAATAGATGCAGTCGTAGTCGTCCTGGAGGGCGACGTAGTTCTGGATTGCGCCCAGGTAGTTCCCGAGATGCTGCCGGCCCGTGGGTCGGGCCCCGGAGAACACCCTGCCTTTCTTGCCGTTAGTCATCGTTTCCTGGGTGGGGTTGAGGGTGGAAAGCGGTTGCAGTTTAGCACACCTGTGGTAAATTTCACACGGTCGTTGTCCGGTCTCTCATTCAACCCCGGGCTGCCCCTGGGAGAACAGCAAAATGTCAATCCGATCATTTGAAGGCAAGATGCCCCGCATCCACCCCTCCGCCTACGTCGATAGGGAGGCAGTGCTCATAGGAGACGTGGAGGTCGGCGAGGAGTGCATCATCCTGCCCGGCGCCGTCATCCGCGCCGACCACGGCACTACTAAGATAGGCAGCCGCAGCAACGTCCAGGACAACGCGGTCATTCACACCAACGGCGTCGACATCGGGGAGGACGTGACCATCGGTCATGGGGCCATGGTGGAAGCCCGGAGGATCGGGAACAACTCCCTGATAGGCATAAACGCCAGCCTGCTCGCCGACTCGGATATCGGGGAGTTCTGCCTGGTGGCCGCGGGAGCGGTGGTGAAGGAAGGGGCCCGGGTCCCGCCCTATTCCTTCGTGGCGGGGGTCCCGGCGTCGGTGAGACCTCTAAAGAAGGAAATGGCCGAGCACCTCAAGACCGCGAGTGAGCTATATACGAGCATGATCCCGAGGTACAAATCGAGTCTCGGTTAAGGGAGACCGGCCCCGAGAACCGGTTAGCTTTCTGCGGCGGCTTCCAGCTCTTCCAACACCCTATCAAAGGCCTCTCTGCTTTCCCAACGTGCGTCCTCAAGGCGCCGGAGGGCTCTGGACGCTTCCTTATCGTAGTTCTGTGCCAGCATCGGCAGCTTCAACACCCTGAGAGCCGCTTGCGGGTCGAAGGACGCCAAGACGTCAAAAGTGGTTATCGCCCATCCTTCTCTATCGTTTATGTTGTCCCGCATCCACGATTTCGTCGTGAGTTCAATAAGGACTTCCGGTGACCTTATGGCTAGCTGGACCAGGTTTACCACTTCATCCGCTTCAACATCTCGTATTACATTGACGCTACCAAGTGAAGGCTGGTGTGGCACGTAGGCGATACCGTCCTGCACCCATGGTAGGCCCCGGATTGCGGCTGCCGCCTCGGGCAAAGTCTCATCCAGGTAGAACAGGATGAGATGAATGGCTTCCTCGTCGGTTATGCCGTCATCGAAAAGGGGCTGAGACAGAATGCGCTGCACTGCTTCGGGATTGGAGCTGGCAAGTTCATATAGCCGGTAAATGGCCTCATGATCCGTGATTTCGATAGTATCCATAAAAGGCATGTCCGCCAACTGGAGGACTGTGTCTTCATCAAAATGGCTCCACTTGACCAATCCATACAATGATGACTCATCAAGACTGGTTTGCAGGGGTATCCACGACCGGTTTCCCTCAATCAGATAATCGAAGAATCTCTTGGATGTCATTGCCGATTCCTGAAGGTAGGTCAAGGTTGCGTTTTCCCGGTAGTAAATCCCATCTTTTACCCATTCCTGGTTGGCCAATGCTGCGGCAGCCGAGGCGTCCCTGGCCTCAAGGTATAGGATCTGAACGGGTGGGTCGTCGGGGGCAGTTAGGGATTTCCGAGATAGGAGCTGGGCAAAGCCGTCGGGGTTGGATGCGGATATGTCGGTGAGGAACTCCATGACGCTAGCATCGCCCCACTCTACGGTGTCCAGAAATGGGAGTTGCACTATCCTGATTGCAGCGGCCTCATCCGGGAACTGCATCATTCCCAGGTAACGCAGAATAAGTGGTTCAACATAATACTGGTCGTCTCCTCCTTCACTTATCCATGGCCGCTTAACGAGCTCACAGTACGCCCAGGGATAGTCCTGCCAAAGCCGGTTGAGCCCGTATTCCTTGTACGAGTCTAGCTCCGCCACCTTCACTTCTTCCGGGACACAGGGTGGGGGAGTGGGTAAAGGCGTTGGAATCGGCGTGGGAGAGGCAGGAATGGGGATAGGCGTGGGAGTGGAGGGAATCGGAGTAGGAAGAGGGGTTGCAGTAGGAATGGGAACGAGGGTAGGGATGGGCAAGGGCGTGACCGTTGACAGGGGAGATGGCTCCAGAGTTGGCGCGGGCGCCGATGTCGGCGCAGGGCCGTCACCCGAGACAACGGTTTCGGGGGGCGAAGGAGTCGGATTGGTGAGCGTGGCCGTTGGGTCGGGAGTGGCAGTTTCGAGGTCCGTCCCACAAGCCCATATCACCACAACGACGAGTAAAATCGCCGTGCTGCTCCATATAACCCGGCCTACAAGGCCCAGCCATCCGCACCGCATGGCCCTCCCTTCCAAGCAGTCTATTCCCTGCCTATCGTCCGGTTTTATCATAGCTTGCCGACTCTGATGGACCGATGCCCGGAGCCCCTCACATCCGCTCGGGCGCAGACATTCCCATCAGGTCCAGGCAACGGGCCAGGACTGTCCGGGACGCGCTCACCAGCCTCAACCGGGCTTTCGATAGGGCCATGTCATCGCTGAGAACGCGACATTTTTCATAGAAGGAGTGGAACAGGCCGGCCAGGTCCTGGGAATAGTGAGGGAGGTGCTGGGGTTCCAGGGTCTTGGCGATGAGCTCTACCGTCTCCGGCAGCTTGAGCATCTGCCGGATCAGCAGCATCTCCGGCTCCTCGCCCAAAAGGGAGACGTCGCCGTCGGAGAAGTCGATACCCCTCTCCCCCGCAAGGCGCAGGATGCTGCACATCCGGGCGTGGGCATATTGCAAATAGTAGGCGGGATTGTCCAGGGACTGGCTCTTAGCCAGTTCCAGGTCGAACTCCATCTGGCTGTCGGCGGAGCGGGCCAGGAAGAAGAACCGGCACGGGTCGGTCCCGACCTCCTGCACGACTTCCCGCAGCGTGACGATTTTCCCGCCGCGCTTGGACACTTTGTCCACCTGGCCCTCCCGTTTGAGGGTGACCATCTGGGACACCAGGATATCCAGGCGGGAGGGGTCGACCCCCAGGGCTCCCACCGCCGCCTTCATCCGGGAAATGTGTCCCTGGTGGTCGGCGCCCCATATGTTTATGACCCGTTCGAAGCCCCTGGTGACGAACTTGTCGTAATGGTAGGCGATGTCGGACGCGAAGTAGGTCGGATTGCCGCTCCCCCTTACTAGGACGTTGTCCTTGTCCTCCCCGAGGGCCGTGGAGACGAACCACGTTGCGCCATCCTTGTCCCGGGTGTAGCCCGTATCGGCGAGCTTGTCCATCGTCTCCTCGTACCGCCCCGAGTCGAAGAGGCCCTGCTCGCTGAACCAGACGTCGTGATGGACTCCCACGTCTTCCAGGTCGCCCCGTATGGAGTCAAGCATCTTCCGCAGGCCTATGGCGCCTATCCCCCGGACCGCGCCCTCCTCCCCCATGTCCCGGAACCTGCCGTCTTCCTCGGATATGATCTCCACTGCGAGGTCTGTGACGTATGCGCCGACGTAGCCGCCGGAAGGCATCTCCGCCTCGACTCCCAATTCCTGGAGGTAGCGGGCGTAGAGGGATCGGTAGAACAGGGACATCTGTGTGCCGGCGTCGTTGATGTAGTATTCCTGCTCGACCGAGTAGCCGGCGGCCTGGAGGATGCGGGCTAGCGCGCTCCCGAGCACCGCTCCCCGCCCGTGCCCCACATGCAGGGGCCCGGTGGGGTTAACGCTGACGTACTCCACCTGCACCCTCGCCCCTCGGCCTGTGTCGACGCTGCCGTAGGACGCCCCGGCCTCCACTATGGCGTCGACCTGCGCCTTGAGCCATTCGTCTTTCAGCCGAAAGTTGATGAATCCCGGCCGAGCCAGGGTTACGCTCTCTATCTCCTCGGCGGCGGGGAGATTGTCGAGAAGGCGTTGGGCGATGGCCAGGGGGCTCATGCCCGCGCCTCGGGCCAGCTTCAGGGGAGCGGTGACCGCGTAGTCTCCGTGCTCCGGTTTCTG
>JAAXHX010000021.1 GCA_012270635.1 Dehalococcoidia bacterium
GTCCGTCAACCCTATCGGCTCGGCCAACTCGCCCATTATGTCCCCGGGGGCGGGGCCTGCACCGCCCAGCACATCCATGTCAAAGTGTACGTATACACCATCGGTGCCCTGGTAGGCACGATCGAGCTCGTTGACCACGCCCTCGATGCCCAGGCTTCGCACCTCCCACGAGGAGATGAATCGGGCGCCTTCCCGCAGGTAGCGGCGCACAATGTCCTTCTTCTCCAGCATTCCCCTCTCGCCGATCTCGACCAGGGTGCTCGGGTGCATGTTCTCCAGGAACTCGTACATCTTGTGCTTCCAGCTGCCGCTGCCGGCGATGCGGGGGTCGTTGGTCATCCGGTCTATTTTGGCCGCGTCCCAATGGGTGTCGAGGCTTACGCAGCCCACCTGTCCGGCGGTGTGCTCCGAAATCGCCTTGGCTATGGCGAAGGACCCCAGGGGCGAGTTCTGCCCTATCACTATCGGGATGCCCCCCGCCTCCAGCACGTCACCGACTTTCTCCTCCACCGCCGCCTGCGCCTTCAAGATGTTCTCGGGAGTCTGGGAGACGTTGACCTCTTCGGGGATGTCAGCGTCTCCGTAGTCCACTACGTTCAGGTGTTCGAAGACGTCTATGTCGAAGTCCTGGATGTACCCGGACCCGTACCGCACCGACTGCTGTCTCACCCTCTTAGGCCCCGAGATCCACTCCCACTTGTCCACGCCGGCGTACTTGTCCGTCGCCGTGGCCACGTACGGCGCCCCGATAATCACCACGTCTTGTCCCTTCAACTCGTCTTTGGAAGTGACGTGGGGAACGCCCAGGAAGGTGGGCAGTTCGTCGGTAATCAATGGGAACTTTTGGCGAGATGCGAAGCTGTTGGTCAAGAACTCCTGCCAATCGGGGTATTTCATCGAGCACATATCGGTCCTCCTCAATTCTTGGGTCTTCGGGAAATGCGGGCGAGGCCCGTCACCCCATCACTTTCGAAGAATAGTCCACCTTGTTCAGGGCGTCGTCACCGAACCGGGAGATGCCCAAGCTTTCAATATCGATGCTTGTTGCCTTGCCATCCACGATCATCTCCGCTACGAGTTGCCCCACTGCCGGCGATTCCTTGAACCCGTGTCCATTGAACCCCGTGCAGATGTAGAGCGCGTCTATCCCGTCCACTTTGTCGATTATCGGGTGGCCGTCCGGCGTGTTGGTGTACAGGCCCGCATACCCGGTGAAATACTCCGCCTCCCCCAGCCCTGGGGCCCGTTTCGCCACCCGACCCCACATCCGCTCGATGTAGTCCATGCCGGGTTTCTGGTCATAGTCGTCGGGATCAGCCTCGATCTCCAGCTCCACGTCTCCGACCAGGGTCAGGTCGGGGCTTTCCGGCCTCATGTAGGCCATGTTCACCAGGTCCCCGATCACCGGGTGCTCGGGAAGAACGGCCATGCGTCGTTTGAGGAAGATAACTTCGTGCCGAGTCGCCGTCAGGGGCAGGTCCACGCCGAGACCCTTCATCAGCCCTACGGACCACGGCCCCGCCGCCACTACCGCGGTGTCCGTCTCGATGCGCCCCTCCCTTGTCTCCACGGCAACGACCCTGTCATTCACAATCTCCACGCCGAGAGCCGGGTTGTCCAGCAGCAGCTGCGCCCCCATCCCCCTGGCAGCGGTTGCGAACCCCTGGCCAACGCTCGGGGGGTCGGCGTAGCCCGACTGCGGCTCGAAGCATATCGAGTCCGACTCATCGAAATACACATAGGGCGCAACTTCTCGGGCCTGGCGCACGTCGAGGACCCGGGTGTCGATGCCCAGGGACTGCTGCATCGCTATGTTACGCCGGAAGGATTCTTCGGCCTGCGGCGGCGCTACGAACATCGCCCCGGAGTTGACGAAGCCGGAATCCCCACCGACTATCTGGTCAAAGTCGCGGATCGTCTCCAGGCTCGTTAGCGCCAGCCGAGCGTTCACCTCGCTGGAGTAGTGCATCCGCACGATGCCCGAGGACCGGCCCGTCGAGCCTGCACCCAGGGACTCCTTCTCGACGAGCACGGTATCCGTGACTCCGCGTCGGGCCAGGTTGAAGAGAATACTGCACCCCATCACCCCTCCGCCTATGACGACAACGTCAGCCCTGGGTTTCATCTTTTCCTCCGCCTTTGAAAATCATATTGTCGAGATTAGGGCTCCGTCAATCGGGTTCCTTCACAGAAGGATATATGAAAACGTCACGGGGATGACATAGTATATGATGAATGGGTTGGTAGGGGCTATGAACGTCGGAAGGCAGGGGCGCGATTGTTCAGGGTAGGCGAATGAGGGGCCGCATTAACCAAGTGGAGAGAACCGTCAAGAAAAAGCGCAAGGAAACTTTGGCGGGGATCGCGTTCTTGCTCACCTGTCTCGCCCTTTCTTGCAGCGATGACTTGGCAGGTAACCAAGACAGCTTTGCCGAGACAACTAAAACTGCTCCTGCGGTCTTCCCTGCGCCTTCAGGGACCACACACGAGGCGCTGGTTGTAAAGGTGATAGATGGGGATACGGTGGAGTTGGCCTCCGGGGAGCGAGTACGCTACATAGGTATGGACACCCCCGAGATGGGGCCTCCGCCCAAGTGCGGCGCGGAGGCGGCTAGGGCTCGGAACCGACAACTAGTGGAAGGCAAGCTGGTGGAACTGCTGCCGGGGCCGGAGGACCGTGATGTCTATGGAAGGCTGTTGCGCTATGTGTTTGCAGCTCAGACATTCGTCAATGCGGAACTGGTTAGCGAAGGTTACGCGCTCGCCAAAACATACCACCCCGACGAGCAGTATCACGAGCTGTTCAGCCGGTTGGGCCGGGAAGCCGAAGGCGCTGGCCGAGGCTTGTGGCGCACGTGTGGATGGTGAATTTCCGACAGAACAACGATGAGTACGACGGAATGATCAAGCGGCTGTTCGGCGTAGGAGAGGCTTCAGGGCCTTGGCCCAAAGAAGAAAGCGGAACACTTGATGCTGCCTCTTGACGGCGTCCGAGTCATCGATCTCTCCCAGGACGTCGCCGGCCCCTTTTGCACGAGGCTCATGGCCGACCAGGGCGCCGACGTAATCAAGGTCGAGCCTCCCAATTGCGGAGACCGCGCCCGTCGCCTGGCGCCCTTCCCCCACACCCTCCCTCACCCCGAGGCCGGCGGAACGTTCCAATACTTAAACCTCGGCAAGCGCGGGGTGACGCTCAACCTGGCCTGTGAAGGCGGCAAGAAAGCATTGAGGACGCTCGTCGCGGGAGCGCAGGTCCTGGTGGAGAGTTTCGAGCCGGGCGTCATGGAGTCCCAGGGTATCGGGTATGCCCCGATGGCCGAGGTCAACCCGGCCCTGGTGATGACCTCCGTGACCCATTTCGGTCAGTCGGGGCCGTACAGGCATTTCAAGGCCGACGAGATAACCCAGTACGGTATGGGCGGCCCGATGTCCGTGACCGGCTCCCCGGACCACCCGCCTCTCAACGTCGCCGACGGCATCGTCTTTCACCAAGCGGGCGCCGCAGCGGCCCTGGCCACCATGATCGCCTTCTTCGAAAGCGAGGTCACTGGCGTCGGGGACCACCTGGACATATCGATCATGGAGACCCAGGCGGGCAACATAGACCGTCGCAGTCTCACGTTCCTGGCTTACCAGTACACGGGAGAGAGGAGCGGACGCCTGCCCGCCGAAGTGGGCATGGCCAGCGGCATCTTCCCCACGAGCAACGGCTACATGGCCCTCGACGCCGCCACCCCTGCCGCGCTCCAAAACCTCCCCACTCTCATCGAGTCTCCCGAACTGGCCCACGACCCCCGGTTCTCGGACCCCGACGCCCGGCACGAGTCCGAGAATGCAGCCATGATTCAGTCCCGCATCCTGGAGTGGGCCCTGCAGCAGGACAATCAGTCGGCGTGGCGCAAGGCCCAGGAGCACCGGGCGATGGCCGCGCCCATCAACAACGCCCAGGACCTTCTCGCAGACCCCCACTACTCTTATCGCAGCTTCTGGAACCGCATCGAAGGCCCCCTGGGGACCGTCCGTTACCCCGGGTCGCCCCTGACCATGGGTGGAGCGCGAGTCTCGGCGCGCAGGCCCGCCCCGACCCTCGGGGAGCACAACGTTGAAATCCTCGGTGGGGAGCTGGGATTCAGCCGAGAAGAGCTGGCCAAGCTGAAACAGTCAGGAGTCATCTAACCATGCAGCGCTTGCCCCTGGAGGGCGTCCGGGTCCTGGACATTACTCAGATCTGGGCGGGGCCTTATGCCACTCAGCTCATGGCCGACTGGGGCGCAGAGGTCATCCGCATCGAGTCGACTCAGATTGCGCCCATCTCCACACGGGTGTGGTCCCGGGAACGGACGCCCCCGCCGCCCGGGATCTGGTGGCTCGCCTATCCCGATTGGGAGATGGGAGAAAACCGCGCCAACCGCTTCGCACTCTTCAACGTCCACGCCCGCAACAAGCGAAGCGTGACCATGGACCTCACCCGACCCGAAGGGCGCGCCGTCTTCGACAGCCTATTGCAGGTCAGCGACGTCTTGCTGGAGAACAACACCCCCACGACGATGGCAAAGCTGGGTATCGACTACAAATCCGTGCGGAGGCAAAGGCCCGACATCATCATGGTGCGGATGCCGGGCTTCGGCCTGGATGGGCCCTACACAAACTACCGGTCCATGGGCAATCATGCGGAGGCGGTCTCGGGTCACACCTGGCTGCGCAACTACACGGACACCGATTTTTCGGCTTGCAGCGCCACGACGGTCGGGGACGGGATAGCAGGGCTGTATGGGGCCTTCGCCACGGTGAGCGCGCTCAGGGCCCGGCGGCGCACCGGCAGGGGCTGCCTTATAGAGCTTGCCCAAGTCGAGGCCATGGCGTCTTTCATGCCCAGGCAGATCCTGGAATGCGCCATCAACCGCCGGGTCCCCAGTGCGCTCGGCAACCGGCACTGGTCCCTGGCCCCCCACGACTGTTTCCCCTGCAAGGGGGAGGACAGGTGGGTCACCATCGCCATCGGCACGGACGATGAATGGGAGGGATTTGTGCGGGCCCTCGGCGGGCCCGGATGGGCCAGGGACCGCCGGTTTGCCACCGTAACCGGCCGATATAATAACCAGGATGAAATTGGCAAGCACATCACCAAGTGGACCCTTGAACGGGACCCCTATGAGGTCGCGTCCCTGCTCCAGACTCACGGCGTGGCCGCCGGGCCCGTCATCTTCGATGAGGACGCCTACAGCGACCCGCATTACGATGCGCGCGGGTTCTTCCAATCCGTCACCCAAATGGACTGCGGCGCCCACCTGTATCCGGGCATCATGTGGAAAGCCGAGGGCCACCCCAACCAAATCAGGATGCCTCCCTGCCGCCTGGGGGAGCACAACGAATACGTGTACTCGGGGCTCCTGGGCTGCACTCCTGAGGACTGGGCCCGTATGGAAGCCGAGGGGCATATCGGCACGTATTACGCCATAGACCGTCCGGCCAAGTTGTCCTGACGCCGAACGTCGTGTCGGTCAAGCCGGGCCCCACCTGACCCCCAAAAAAGTGGCCGGGCGCCGGTGGTTGTCGCACTCCCGTAAGACTTCCAAAAGGCGTCGATTGGTGCTACCATGAGACAAGAGCGTGACACGCTCCCAGGGGGCCGCGCGATGCTCAAAATTCTATCGAATGGAGAGACGAAATGACTGCAAATCAAGAATGGTGGCCGAATCAACTAAGCCTGAATGCTCTCCGGCAGAACTCCTCCCTGTCCGACCCGATGGACCAGGGCTTCAACTACGCTGAGGCAGTCAAGACTCTTGACGTCGATGCCCTTAAGAAGGACGTCGAAGAGGTAATGACCACGTCCCAGGACTGGTGGCCCGCCGACTACGGTCACTACGGACCGCTCTTCATACGGATGACCTGGCACGCCGCAGGCACATACCGCATCAGCGACGGCCGAGGGGGCGGCGGCTCCGGCTATCAACGCTTTGCACCCCTCAACAGTTGGCCCGACAACGGGAACCTGGACAAGGCCCGCCGCCTGCTCTGGCCGGTGAAGCAGAAGTACGGCCGCAACCTCTCGTGGGCCGACCTGATCATCTTCGCCGGCAACTGCGCCCTGGAGTCCATGGGATTCAAGACCTTCGGTTTCGCTTTCGGCCGCCCGGACGTATGGGAGGCCGACGAGACTGACTGGGGTTCCGAGAGGACGTGGCTCGCCGACGAGCGCCACGAGAACAACGGAGACCTCCAGGGATCCTTGGGCGCGGACCACATGGGCCTGATCTACGTGAA
>JAAXHX010000022.1 GCA_012270635.1 Dehalococcoidia bacterium
GTGCTCCTCGGAGCGCCCGAACTCCGACCTGATCTCAGGTGAGAAGCGATACAACAGGTGGAAGAGCGTGCTCGCATAGCCGCCCATAGCGGTTCCGGTAAGGCTGAGGGACTTTCCGCAGGCATCGGCGAGGATGCCGGCGGCGATGCCCTGGGCCGAGCCACGAGACTTAAACTCATGCACCTCGTCAAGGACGCACAGGTCGAAGAAGCCCCTCATGTGGTGCTTAACGTAATCGGCGAGCGGATGGCGCTTGGGGCCGGAGTTGTCGGCCTGCCAGAGGGCTGAGCCGCAGTCGGCGCAGACGCGCTTCCGCCGGGTCAGGTCGGCGTCCGTCAGAGGCACCCCGTCCTTGTCCACGACCGGAGCGGTACAGTCGGGGCAGCAGGGGACCTTGAAGGGCTCCCCCGTCTCCTCGTCTCTGATGAGTCTGCCCCTGGAGACGGCCCATCGCTCGACGACGGCGGGCTTCCAGCGGTACGACAGCTTCGCACGTTCTCTTGACATCACCGCGAACAGTGGGCCTGAGCCGATGGAGTGTCTGAGCTTCTCCAGGTCGGTGATGGAGGCGACCACGGCGGCGCGTGCGCCGGGCACCGTCTGCTCCACCTCCCGCTTCCACTTCTTCGTGAGATGGGGAGGGCAGATTACGACCACCCTTTGGAAGCCCGCCATGTACGCGGCTGCGGCCCCAACGAAGCTTTTTCCGGTACCCATTTCGCCGACGACTGTCGTGCCCCTGTGGGCCTGTAGAGAAAGAGCCGCGCCCTTGATGGCGTCGGCCTGCGCTCCCAGGGGAGTGCGGAGCAGGCGCGGCAGCGAGCCGCCGTTCTCCGAGGGCCTGTAGAGGGGCGGGTAGGACTCGACCACCCGCTGGGCTATCGCGTCCTTGAATCGGTCTATGAATTCTCCGAGGTTCATTTGGCGTCTCCTTCTTGTAGTTGCCAGAGGACGAAGCCGGGACCCGAGACGCACCGCGCCCCCGGTGGGGACGCTTCCAAGTGCGCAGGTCCCGTGGCAACGTCCCCAGGCGGGTTGCTTGAAACTTGCAAGGCCCGTCTGTATCGGGGCCTCGTTGTGCGGCTCTTTGGGAGCCGTCTATGCGGCGTTCGGGAGAGACTCCCGCCTTCTGTACTCCTCGTAGCACCTTCCCGTCAGGTGATAGGTCTTCACAGGGGAGGCGACGGCGTGGCCGCCTACGATGTCCACCGATGCGGTCTGTATGGCGGGTTCTCCGGGGAGTATCGGCTGCCCGCACCGGCAGCAGGATTCCAACGTCATCGTGGTTTGCATTCTCAACCTCTCTTCCTTATATGGGGCTGTGTCGCGTTGCTTTAGAAACAAGGCGAGACCCCGCCGTCCCTGTAGAGGAAGTGACGGGGCCTCGTGTCTGCGACTCTAGGTGAGCCGTCCGATACCCGATCCAGGTCGGGCACAAGGCTAAGCGGCGATGTCTTCGATCTGTCCGTCGTCCAGGTCGAGGGCAACCACCGTGGTCACCAGCCTCTCCCGGTGCACCTCCTTCTCCGGTGCGTCCTCGACCATCACCATCTCCTTGCCGGTGCGGCCCTTGACCAGGATGCGCCTGCCCTCCGATTCGAGGACGAGGTTGTCGAGGAAGC
This sequence comes from Dehalococcoidia bacterium, assembly GCA_012270635.1. The sequence continues at coordinate 1,623 of JAAXHX010000022.1, forward strand.
CCGCCGCCACCAGCATCGCTAAGTGGCCGCGTCGCAGTGGCATCAGCGGACGGGTGCGGCTGTCCTTCGCGGGCCACAGACTGTCGGTGATCTCCGTGCTGGCCCACAACCCCGACCGCCTCGCCTCGGCAGCAGCCGCGACGGGATCGACGGTTCGGGTGGCGAAGAGGATGTCTCCACTCTGCGTCGTGGCGGGGGTGTACTCCGGGTAGGGGTAGGA
>JAAXHX010000023.1 GCA_012270635.1 Dehalococcoidia bacterium
GACCAACGTCTCGCCTTGACCTTGGTCGGGTTCTCGGGGCTGGCGCTCACCCTCGGGGCCCTGTTCCTATCCCCCGAGTGGGACCGCCGCCCCGACGAAGCGCCCTAGGCTGCATTCTCATCGATAAGTCCGCCCCTTCCACCCCCCGCCCCTCCTCATCCACGTTCTCCGCCCCGAGTCCAACGTCATCAGCGTGTAAAGGACCCCTGCCGCCGGCAGCAGGGGTCCCCACCAGCCACCCAGCCCGTACCATCTCAGCATAGGCGTGTATATCGCCGACATCAGCCCCCAGCATGTCGCCCCCGAGGTGAGCAATGCCATGCCAACCTTGGCGCCGTCTCCTCCCAGGATCAGCGCAAGCCCGACCCCCGACGCCACCGCGGGCCCGAGGTACAGCCACAGCATCCCCAGCGCCGTGCCCGCCAGCAGAGTCGGCGAGCGGCGCAGCTGGACGTACGCGGTCCTCGCCACCATGTCCCAGATGCCCCTCAGACCGGGATATGGCCGGATGCTCCGCACCTCCCGGCTCATCCCCAGCCACAACCGCCCCCGGTTCCCGGGGCCGCGTACCAGGCGGGCCAGTGCGCAGTCATCGATGATCGCGTCCCGCATCGATTCAAGGCCCCCTCCCTCCGCCAGGCGCTCCTTCCTCACCAGCACGCACCCTCCCGCCGCCGCTGCTGTATCCCGCCCATGGTCGTTGACCCACCGAAACGGGTAGAGCTTTCCGAAGAAGAACACGAAGGCAGGTATGAGGAGCTTGTCCCAAATCGTGGAAACGTGCAGCTTAGCCATGACCGAGACCAGGTCCAGCTTCTTACCCTCGGCCCGCGCCACCAGGGACGTGAGAACGTCCGGTGAGTGGACGATGTCGGCATCAGTGAACCAGAAGTAATCGTGGTCCATTGCTGTCGCCGCCTCGACGCCCTGCTGAAGGGCCCACACTTTACCCGCCCACCCCTCCGGCCTCTCCTTCGCAGTTATCACCCGTAACCGCCGGCCATTGGCGATCCTGCGGGCCGCCTCCCTCGCGACGGCCGCCGTACCATCCGAGCTACGATCGTCCACCAGGCACACCGAGAGAACACCGGGATAACGTTGTCCCAGGACCGAGGCGATGGTCTCACCGATCAATTCGGCCTCATCCCGGGCCGGGACCACCGCCACGACCCCCGGCCATATCCGGCCTTCATCGGCGCGGCAGACATCCAGACGTTGGTCCGTAGCCCAGAACTGGCCCCGGAACAGCATTAGCCAGCCCCAGGCAAGAAAAGCGGCGATGGAGAGACCCGCCCCCACCCACGCCCCGACTTCCATGGCCATCGGTCCCGTTCATCGCGGGCTAGGGTTTCGGCTGGTCGGGCAGACCTTCAAACGAGGCCATCTTACCCAGGTGGTACTGCGGGTCCGAGGAGACGGGCGAGTTCTTGAACGCCTCGTCGACCATCTTGTCGTACTTCGGGTCCAGCTCCGCCATCTTCGTCTCCGCCGACTTGTGGAAGGCGAAAGTTGATATGCGGCGCTGGGCCCCCGGGTCCCCGCACCCCTCGCACGCGGTCGTTTCGGGTGACGAATAGTTACGCCAGTAGAGCATGGTCAAATGCCGGCACCCGGGGCACATGTATTCGTACAGAGGCATGAAGCAGTCCTACGCCGCGAATACCGTCTCCACTTGGGCAGACGCGTCGAAGTAGGCCTGGACCGAAAGATGATGCCTGAAGAAGGACTGGCGCAGGAGACCGTCCTTGGCCCGCAGGATGCCCCCCTCCCGACTCATGTCCAGGGTGTTGAGGCTGTGCTCTCCGTCCGCGCCGCCGTTGGCCCTGATGTTGCCCAGCATCTCCCGCCACTCTCCCGGTGACATCTCCAGGTAGAAGTCCGTGTCTCCCAACCCGTCGACGCCGATTTCCGACGCCCCCTCGCACGAAAACGCCTCGAACTTGAGGCGGTAGGCCTTCCCCCCGACTTTCACTCCGACCGTCGCGTCGCAGTTGCCCAATGCCCGGAACTCTCGGCTTCCGTTAACGGTTTGCCTCACCGCCTCGAACCACTCCACGGACGGGAAAATCGGCATTCAAGCGCCCCCCTCGTCCGCCGATGTTAAGCGTCCCGTTCTCGCAGTGTCAACCGCCGTCATGCCGGGCGCGGGTGACAAGGACTGCAATGCCTGTTAGATTGCCCTCAACCCGACTGCCAGGAGAACCGCCGCTATGCTCGACCCCAAGGTACAGCAAGCCCTCGAGAAAGATCTGGTTATCGACATCACCACCACGGGAAGGAAGAGCGGCTCTTCTCGCCGGGTCGAAATCTGGTTCCACAACCTGGACGGCGTCCTGTACGTTACGGGCCTCCCCGGGACCCGGGGATGGTACGCCAACATCCTCGCCGACCCCCGCATGACCTTCCATCTCAAGGAGACCGCCGTCGCCGACCTCCCCGCCCGCGCCACCCCCGTAACCGACACCGGGGAAAAACGCATAGTTATGGAGCGTATCTGTGCCAAACAGGGCACCCTGGACCAGCTCGAGGCCCGGGTATCGGGCGCGCCCCTCATCAAGGTCGACCTGGAAGCAGATTAAGCATCACTCCCTCCTGCTCGATATTCACCCGCTCACGACTTCGTTTGACCCGACACCCCATCCCCGATAGCATAAAGTCGCGCCCCGACTCCGGGATTAGAGAAGGACTAGAGCCATGCCGGACCCCGTGATAGACATAGACAGCCACATCTGGGAGAACCTGCCCCTCATGGCCGAGTACCTGGACCCGGCCTACAGGGACTTGGCCCTCTCCATCGAGGTCGACGAGCGCGGCCTTGAATACATGCGCGTCGAAGGGCGTAGGCCCCACAACCTCTTCCTCAGGGAGGGCCGCTTCGGGCGCATGGCCGCCGGCAAGTCCATCGAGGAGAAGCGGGACATCTACCTCAAGCCGGGGGTGGTCTCCTATGAGCAGGGGCTCGTCAACGTCCCCGCCTCCCACCAGCCCGGCCCCCGGGTCCAGGTCCTCGATCAGGAGGGCATCGACACCTCCTTCATCTACCCGACCCTCGGCCTCCACTGGGAGACCGACGTGAGGGACCCCAACGTCGCCGCCGCCTACGCCCGCGCCTACAACGACTACGTGTTCGACTTCTGCAGCGACTACCCCGACCGCCTGAAGCCCATAGCCCATATCACCCTCCTGGACATAGAGGCGGGGGTCGGGGAACTGAGGCGGATGGCGGACCTGGGGGTGACCGCCGCGCTCATCAGCGGCTTCCCCCTCAACGGCCGCTCCTACGGAGACCCGGCCTTCGACCCCTTCTGGTCTGCCCTGGAAGAGCTCCAGATACCCGTGACCCTCCACGTCGTCGGGGGGTTGTACCCCTTCTACAATCCCAACTTCCCCAGCACCACCCTCAATGACCTCCCCGACTCCGATATCTGGTATTTCATCCTCCAGGAGCCGCCCGCAGTTCACCTCGGTTTCGGCAGCATGATCGCCGGGCGCGTCTTCGACCGGTTCCCGGGCCTCAAGGCGGTCCTCCTGGAAACGGGCAGCGCCTGGATGCTCTACTGGTTCGAAAGGATGGACGGCATAATCGACTCCTTCCCCGGCACCAGCGAGATGTCCCTCTATCCCAGCGAGTATTTCAAGCGCCAGGTCTGGACCTCCATGGACCCCGATGAAGAGCTGGCCCCCCTGGTAGTCGAGCGGTTCGGCTCCAACAAGTTCATGTGGGGCGCCGACTTCCCCCACTCGGAGGGAATGCTTGGCGCCGTCGACGAGCTGAGGGAGAGCCTCAAACCCCTCCCATCCGACGCCCAGGCCAACATCCTGGGCCTCAACGCCCTGGCCCTCTACCGCCTCCCCTCCTAGCCGGCATACATCCCCTCTCCCCGTCATTCCCGACCCCGATCGGGAATCCATCCCCGGGGGCCGCTCGTGCTGCGCCCCTAGTTTATCCTGAGCCTGTCGAAGGGAAGTATGAGCGGGAGGGGCCTCGTCCCTCGCCCTTGCACCTTGCATCCCTAAATTTGACTACCCCTCCCCCGCCCCATATAATGCCCTCTCGTAGTCCCCCCGTACTGGTCGTTGCAGGAAGGCAATCCCCGACCCGACTCTCGACCATCCTCGCAACTGTTCCGGAGCCTGCATCCCATAGCGGAGGTAGCTTATGGAATAGACCCGGCAACAGATGAACTGTATGCGGGGAAGCGCGCGATTCTTCCACACTTATCTTCGAGACTGGAGGAAAGTTTTTGGCATGCAATACAAGACTGTGACATTTAAGAGCAAGCGATGGCTGGCGTTCGGGCTTCTGTCCCTCGCTCTCATCGCCCTGCTCGTGGCTGCGGCCTGCGGCGAGTCCGCCACCGCCACCCCCGAGCCCGGGGAGGCAATGCCCGAGGCAACCCCCACGGCAATCATGGAGGGAGATGACGAACCCTCTGCGGGCCTGCGCCCCATCAGCGAATGGACCGTCGACAACCCCGCCACCCACGAGGAGATCGAGGCGGCGCTGTCGGCCCACCAGGGCGGCTCCTTCACCTTCGTTTCCTGGGGAGGCTCTTACCAGGATATGCAGGCTAAGGCGTTCCTGATCCCCTTCGCCGAGAAGTTCGGAGTGAACATCATCGAAGACGGTCCTCCGGACTACGCCAAGGTACGGGCCATGGCCCACACAGGAAACGTAACCTGGGACATAGTCGATGGCTCCGGCCAGGCCGGCGTCACCATGGGCCTCGAGGGCGTGCTGGAAGAGCTCGACGAGTCCATCATCAACAAGGAAGACCTGTTCCCCCACATCCGTGACGCACCGTGGATCGGTGGCGGAGGCTCCGCCTACTCCATGGTCATGATGTACAGCAAAGACACCTACCCAGACGGCGGGCCTCAGCCCTCCAGCTGGGCCGACTACCTGGACAAGGATAAATTCCCCGGCATACGCGGGATGATTCCCCAGGACTGGAACTGGAAGCACATGGTGCGCTGGGCCCACCTGGCCACCGACTCCTCGCTGATTGAGACCGAGGAAGGCAGGGCTTCGCTATCAGCCATGTCTCCCGAGCAGCTGGATACCGGCTGGCAGATAGTTGAAGAGCAGTTCATCCCGGTTATCGACATCTTCACCTCCGGCATCTACGACTGCATCGCCTTCCTCGACTCCGGAGAACTTGACATCTGCCAGGGGGACAACGGCGCTGCATTCAACGGCATCGTGGAAGAGGATTTCAACGTCGGGGCCTGCTGGGAGTGCGGGCACGACGTGCTGACCGACAACTGGTGGGTCATCAAAGGCATCAAGGAGGAGGACCCGCAGAAGTGGGAGCTCATTAACCTGTTCTTCGCCTGGACCCAGCACCCGGAAATTGCGGCAAGCCAGGCCCTCTACCAGCCCTTCGGGCCGACCAACCTGAAGTCGGCGCCCTACCTCGATGCGCCCGAGTTCGACAGAATAAGGCCGTACCTGCCCACCGCCGACGCCAACCTTCCCTACGCCATCCTCATGGACGAGGCTGCCGATGGAGAGATCGGCGGCGCGCAGGCGGAGATCTGGTTCGAAGTGCAAGGCAAGAAGTAAGAAGCCTTAGCAATCTGAAAGCGGGGGCCGGTCGGATGACCGGCCCCCGCTGCAATAGTCAGCCCGGATGAGATGTCAGCGAGTCTAGCCCCATTGCCGGAGGTAGAGCCTATGGACCTGCGATAGCGGCGTTGAGTCGTCTGCGGGGGTCTCCCCGTATTTCTTCAAGGACTTGACAGAAATTAGTTGATTGCCATTTGGAGGAGACGGTTTGAGCAAGAGATATTCAGATTCCATATACAAGAGAAAGAGGTGGCTGGCATTGGGTCTCCTGTCCCTAGCCCTTGTCGCCCTGCTGATCGCGGCGGCCTGCGGCGCAGCAGCTACCGCCACCCCCGAGCCGGGTGACGC
>JAAXHX010000024.1 GCA_012270635.1 Dehalococcoidia bacterium
GACGGCATCTGGGCCGAAGGCACCACACCGCTGCTGACCTCCGATCCCATCATTCAGGGCCTCAAGCTCTTCAAGCAAATGTATGACGTCGCCATGCCCCAGGGCGCCGACAACCCGACCGGCTACCGGCTCTTCCAGAACGGCGACGTCGCCCAGGGTCTCTACGTCTCCGCCGCCGTCGGCGCCTTCACCAAGGACGCCCCTGACCTCTATCCCAAGCTGCGCAGCGCCCCCATCCCCTGGGAGACCAATAAGTCGATCGCACGCATCCACCCCATGATGATCAACAAGGACTCCGAAGTCGTCGAAGAGTCCATGGAGTTCCTCACCTACATGTATGAGCCCGACAACTATCGCCGTATGGTCGAAGGCTGCCAGGATGTGATTTTCGCCCAGCCTTCCGCCGCCCGACAGGAATACCTCGACACCCTTGAATGGCTCAAACCCGGCTACTTCGGCGTCGACTACGTAACGCCATTCGATATTGTCGGCGACTTCGTCTACAATTTCAATGAGTTCGGTCAGATCGTCATCACCAACTTTGCCGACGTGCTCATCGCCGGCAAGTCGGTCGAGGAAGCAATGGAGATCGCTCAGGTGCAGGCCGAAGACCTTGCCGACCGCATCTCATAGCGCAACTGGCGAGGGGGATCGAACGAAACCGTTCACTTGCATCCCCCTCGCCTTTCCGCCTCGTGGCATGTTCCGACCGGCTAACCGATCGCCTGCACTCCCAGGCCCAATTCACCTCTCGCAAGCAACCACTTCATACTCACAATGAGTCAACGAGTCGATGCAGACGCCCTGGCGGACGCCTCCAGCGCGACGAAGGCGCCTCACCCCCTCTTCCGCCGGCGCTATCTCCTGCCCTTCGCACTGGTCCTCCCCATCGTCCTCTACGAAGGGCTCCTGATCGTCTACCCCATCATCCAGGGCATCTACGGCAGCTTCACCCGCATCGAGCTCGCCTCCAGCGCCGCCACCATCTGGGTCGGCTGGGCCAACTACGAGCGCATGTTCTCCGACCCCGCCTTCTGGAAGGTCATCCGCGTAACCCTCCTTTTCACCGCCCTGGTCATCATTGTCGCCCTCACCATCGGCCTCCTCACCGCCCTCCTCTTCAACCGCCCATTCCGCTTCCGCCCCGTGGCCCGCGGCATGCTGATGATGCCCTGGGCCATCCCCGAAGTGCCCGTCGTCATGATCTTCATCTGGATCCTCAGCCCCCAGTTCGGCGTAGTCAACATCCTCGCCAGAATGCTCCCCGGCGTCACCAAGAATCCACAATGGCTCCAGGTACCCGAGCTCGCCATGGGCTGGATGGTGCTGATCTCCTCCTGGAAGGCTTTCCCCTTCTACAGCCTCGTCATCCTCGCAGCCTTGCAGGCCATCCCCCACGAGCTCTACGAGTCCGCCCGCGTCGACGGCGCCAACCGGCTGCAGCTTTTCTGGAATATCACCTTCCCAGGCATCGGCTCAACCCTGGAGCTGCTGGTCGTCCTCGCCGCCATCTTCTCCTTCAAACAGTTCACCATCATCTTCCTCATGACCGGCGGCGGCCCTTCCGGCACAACCGAAACCATCGTCATCCGCATCTTCAATACCGCCTTCCGCTTCTACGACTACTCCTACGCCACCGCCCTCGGCGTAGCCGGCTTCGTCGTCTCATTGGCTGTCGCCCTCGTCTTCATACTCATGCAGGTCCGCCGCGCCGAGGAGTCCTCCTGACATGGTTGCCCAGGCACAGGACACCCGCACAACAGCCCCCAGGCTCCCCTTGCGGCGCCTCATAAACAACGCCCTGCTCTATATCACCGTGGCCGTCGTCTCCCTGATTATCGTCTTCCCCGTCTACTGGATGATGATCAGCACCTTCCAGCCCAGCAAGTACATCCTCCATTTCCCGCCCCCGCTGCTGCCCCAGGAGCTCTACTTCGATCAGTTTGGCGAGCTCTTCAGCGAGCACCCCATCGCCAGGTGGCTCCGCAACTCCTTCCTCATCGCCGTCATGACCATGCTCCTCTGCATGGCCCTCTCCGTACTCGGCGCCTTTGTCCTCTCCAACCTGCGCTGGCCCGGCCGCAACCTCTTCGGCCTCTTCCTCCTCGTGACCCAGATGCTGCCCGAAGTCCTCATCCTCATCCCTCTCTACATTCTCTACCGCCGCCTCAACATGCTCAACAGCATCCCGTCACTCGCCCTCATCGACGCCGCCTTCATCCTCCCCATCTGCATCTGGATCCTCAAGGGCGTCTTCGACAACGTCCCCCACGAAGTCCTCGACGCCTCCGTCGTCGACGGCTGCACCGAACTGGGCGCTCTCTGGCGCATCGTCCTGCCCCTCTCCGCGCCCGGCCTCGCCGCAGTCGCCGTTGTCGCCTTCTTCTTCGCCTGGAACGAATACCTCTACGCCGGCATCATGCTCAGCAGCGGCGAATTCATGCCCGCATCCGTCGGCCTCTCCACCCTCAAAGCCATCGCCCAGACCCCCGTCGAACAATACATGGCCGCCGGCCTCGTCTTCTCCGTACTGCCCGTCGTCTTCTACCTTGCCATGCAGCGCTACATCGTCTCAGGCCTCACAGCCGGCGCCGTAAAAGGCTAAAGTCGCCGAAAGCCCATGCGCCGCGCTGCAACTAGCATCTCCCAAAACAGCGTCTTGGTGACTTCCGACTCCTTGCCTCCAATCGTCCATAGATCCCGGCTTTCTCTAACCACTGACCACTAATCACTGACCACTGACCACTGCAGTTGTGCGGTCGGGCCTATTCGGCCCTCCCTTGTGCGGGGGCTCCGCCCCCGCAACGCCCCCTCTCCTACAAC
>JAAXHX010000025.1 GCA_012270635.1 Dehalococcoidia bacterium
GCGCCGCGCCCCTACGACCCGCTGTCGGAGCTGATTTTCACCGTGCTGTCGCAGCATACTTCGGACGTGAATTCCTATCGCGCCTTCGCCAAGCTGAAGGAGACCTTTCCGACATGGGAGGAGGTCCTGGATGCCGACATCGGGGCGCTGGCGGATTCGATAAAGATGGGGGGGCTGGCCAAGGTAAAAGCCCCGAGACTTCAGGAGATTCTCGCCGCGGTGCTGGAGCGCAACGGCTCCTGGGACCTCTCCTTCCTGGCCGAGATGCCCCTGCCGGAGGCGAAGAAATGGCTCTTGGAGTTGCCGGGGGTCGGGCCGAAGACGGTGGGATGCGTGCTGCTCTTCTCCCTGGGCATGCCTGCGATGATCGTCGACACCCACGTCCACCGGGTGACGAGGCGGCTGAACCTGATAGGGGCCAAGGTCTCGGCGGACGACGCCCACGACATTCTTGAAGCCAAGGTCCCGCCGGAGGACGTGCTCGGGGCCCACGTGTACATCATCGCCCACGGTCGGCAGGTCTGTAAGGCGCAACGGCCCCGCTGCGATGCGTGCGTGCTGGAGGACCAATGCCCGTCGAGCGAGTTGCGCCGCAAGGCGAAGGGCAAGAGAACAGCTGTCTAAGCTGCAAGCGGGCTTCGCCTTGATTTCGCGTGCGGATATTGGCAGACTGTAGCCTCTTTCGAGAGTCCACGGAGGGGCAGCTTTGAAGACAGCAATTCTCAACGTCACGGGGTACGCCGGCGCCGAGTTGGCCCGACTCCTCCACAATCACCCCGAAATCGAGCTCACCTCGGTCACGGGTCGGAGCGCCCAGGGCCAGAAGCTGGGCGAGGTGTTCCCCCACCTGTCCGATATCGACCTCACCGTCGAAGCCGAGCCCGACGGCGAAGAGATGGTCTTCTCCGCTCTTCCGCATAAGTCCAGCGGCGAAAGGGTCGTGCCCCTGTTGGAAGTCGGCGCCCGCGTCGTGGACCTGAGCGCCGACTTCCGCCTGCGGTCCCCCGCCGAGTACGAAGAGTGGTACAAAACGCCCCATGCCAGCGCCACGCTCCAGGAGGAGGCGGTCTACGGCCTCACCGAACTCTACCGCTCGGAGATCGAGGCTGCGCGGCTGGTGGCGAACCCCGGCTGCTACCCGACCTCGGCCATCCTGGCCCTCGCGCCCCTGATAAAGGAGAGGCTGGTGGCGCCGACGATCATAGTGGACAGCAAGTCCGGGGTGTCGGGGGCGGGGAGGGGTCTAAGCCTGAACACCCACTTCTCCGAGGTGAACGAAAACGTCAAGGCATACGGGATAGACGGGCACCGGCACCTTCCCGAGATCGTGCAGGAGGTGGCGCTCTTGGACCCGAGCCTCGGGGCCCAGGTCACCTTCCTGCCCCACCTGATACCCATGACCCGGGGTATCCTGAGTACCTGCTACGCCACCCTCTCCGGCTCCTCGATATCCGTCGACACGAAGGGAAGGGAGAAGCTAACGGGTCTCTACCGGGAATTCTACGAAAGGGAACCCTTCGTGCGGGTGGTGGAGACGCCGCCCCAGACCAAGCAGACCTGGGGCAACAACTACTGCCTGGTGTACCCGACCCTGGACCTTCGCACAGGCCGGGTGATAGTGGTGAGCTGCATCGACAACCTGGTCAAGGGGGCTGCCGGACAGGCCATCCAGAACATGAACGTGATGGCCGGCTATCCCGAAGAGACGGGCCTCGAGTCCCTGGCCCTTTTCCCCTAGCCGGGGATCAGCTCCCGAAGTTCCACGGTTATCTGACGTCCCAGGGCGTGGAGCGCTTTTCCTATTCGGTCCGAGGAAGTCCTGCGACGCGGGTCCAGCATCTTCCTCACCGATTCCTCGCTGGTACGGAATTGCCTCGCAAACTCGGCAATGGAAAGACCACTGTCTCTTATGGCCAGTGCAAGAGCAGCTTTGCCCGCTGCCACAATGGGCAAGGCCACCATGTGTTCGCCGTTCTTCCTCGGGCTGGGCGCAGGTATGCACTGTGAATCGTCAATGCGACCCGCGATAGCTTCCTCCAGGGCGTCCTGCGCCTCATACAAGGCCTCGGCTTCATCCCTGCCCGACGTTAGGCACGCAGGAAGGTCTCTGAAGGATACGACTATCTCGTCGGCGGAAGCATGTCGTAGTCGTGCGGGATATACGAAGCGCATCGTTTTCCTGTCTTTACCGACTATTGGAAGTCCTGGTGAGTCAGGCCTAGCTGCTGGATCACAGCTGCCAGAAGGCCGGGACGGTCGACGAACTCGTGCCCCCGCATAAGTGGATAAAAGGCCATACCTACCTGATTCACAAGAACTCCATCGCTTCGTCACGCTTGCAACTGCATCCTGCGTGTGTTTTCATACGTCGGGCGATTTTCAGCCGGTCAGTCTTCCCTGGCCCCCATCGTCTAGCGGCCTAGGACATCGCCCTTTCAAGGCGAAGATCACGGGTTCGAATCCCGTTGGGGGCACCACGACCACCCTTGAGGGAGCCGGCCGCCGGGAGACATCCATTGCCAACCAGCGATTCGAAAGCCGACGTTGTAATCATCGGGGCGGGGATTGTCGGGTGCTGCACCGCCTACTACCTGGCAAAGAAGGGCGTGAACGTCGCCGTCGTGGAGAAGGGGGAGGTGGCGGGGGAGCAGTCGAGCCGGGCCTGGGGTTGGGTGAGGCAGCAGGGCCGGAACCCGAGAGAAATCCCCCTGGTCATGTTCTCCAAGGGCTTGTGGACCGGACTCGCCGACGAAATAGGCGCTGACCTGGAATGGATCGAGGATGGGTCCCTCAAGCTGGCCTATACCGAAGACGACCTGGCCCACTTCGAAGACTGGGCCAGGGAGGCCCGGGACCTGGGCCTGGACACCACCGTCCTGACCAGGGACGAAGTGAAGCGTGAAATCCCCGCGCTGGAGGGGTCTTTCCTGGGCGGCATCCACACCCCTTCCGACGGCCAGACCGAGCCCCGCCGCGCTACGGAGGCCATAGCCTGGGCCGCCAGGGAGAACGGCGTCGCCTTGCAAACGGGCCGGGCCGTTGAAGGGATAGAGGTAGAGGGCGGTGCGGTTAAAGCCGTCGTGACCGACAAGGGACGCATCGAGACGGAGAAGGTGGTGTGCGCGGCGGGGGCGTGGGCGGCGAAGGTCGGGCGGATGGTGGACGTTCATCTCCCACAGCGGGTCGTGAAGGGCACGGTCGTATGCACCGAGCCCGCGGGCATCGTCTCCCACTGCACGGTCATGACCCCCGACGTGACCTTCCGCCAGAAGCGGGATGGGACCTTCTACATCTCCAACGGGACCCGGTCCGACTACTACGTCGACCTGGACTCCTTCCGAAACCTCGGGCTTTTCATGCGCAACTTCCTGCGGGTACGGAGGACTATGAACGTGCACGTGGGCCGGGATCTGATCGAAGACGTGGCTAGGGCGCTTCCTGGCTCCCGGGCCCGCACCCACCCCTTCGCCCACACCGTGGGCGTCGAGCCCGAGCCCAACGACCGCTTCGTAGACCAGGCTATTCGCCACCTCAGGAGGCTGCTCCCGTCCGTCGGGGAGCTGGGCATACGGCGCACCTGGGCGGGCAGGATCGACGCCAGCCCCGACGCCACGCCGGTCCTGGGCGAGGCCCCCGGCGTGAAGGGGTTCTACTTTGCCACAGGGATGAGCGGTCACGGCATCGCCATGGCCCCCGGGGCTGGGCTGGCGATGTCCCAGCTGGTCACGGGCGAGACCCCCAGCGTCGATCTTCATCCCTTCCGATTCACCCGGTTCCAGGAAAGGGACGCCGCCGACTGGCGGAAGACACTGTAGTAGACTGCGTAGAGACTCTTTTTGAGTTTTTATGCAGTCTCTTGCTGACCAGGAAGAGATAAAATTATATCTGAGGGACATCCTCAGACTCCCGGCGAGGGGCTTTGCCACTCTGCACACCCCGTATTTCAGGGGAAGAACCAGGCACAGGAGGGGACGACGATGGACCTGCCCAACGAAAGGACCTTCGGGGCGGTGTTCCCCAACGAAGAATATGACGCCCGGCGGGCCAAGGTGCGCCGGAGAATGGCCGAGCGGGGCATCGACGTCCTGTACGTCAACTCTCCCAGGAACATCACCTACCTCACGGGGTTCGATATCATCTGGTTCTACCACGCCTCCCCCACGGGGCTGGTGGTCCGGGCCGACTCCGAGAAAGTCCTCTTCTTCGACTCCTACCACGAACGGATGGTCAACGATTTCTGCTACATCGACGAGGCCGTCTTCTACGCCACCTTCCCCTTCCATCCCATGGGACCCCAGCTGGATACCGTCATCGATTCCATGAAAGACCGGGGTCTGCTGAATGGGTGCATCGGGATCGAAAAATGGACCTATGCCCCATCGCCGGCGATGATGCAAGCCATGGAGGAACGGATGTCGGGGGCGGGGGCCCGGGTCGTGGACGGGTCATGGATCGTGGACACCGTGGGGCTCACCAAGTCGCCCCTCGAGGTGGCCTGCGTGAGGAAGGCTGCCGAGATAGCCGACATCGGCATAATGGCCGGCCTGGATGCCGCCGTGCCTGGAGTAACCGAGTTGGAGGTCAACGGCGCGATGCAGTACGCCATGGCCAAGGCCGGGGGAGAGGAGACCGCCATCCGATGCGTGGTCAGCAAGGAGGGTTTCCGCATGCCCCACAAGCCCACGACCCGCCTGCGTCTCGAGGCCGGTGAGACCATCTTCGCCGACGTGTGCGGCGTCTACAACCGCTATCACGCCGACCTGTGCCGTTTCTTCTGTCTCGGGGAACCGACGGATAAGGCCACCGAGCGCATGAAGGCCCTGGCCGAGAGCATCCCCTACGTCCAGGAGCGGGTCAAGCCCGGAGACCCGCCCACGGCCATCGGCAGGGCCATAGATGAATACCTGACCTCCCTGGGTCTCACTGGGGAGGTGGACCGCGGCGGCTATGACGTCGGCCTCTCCCTCCCGCCCGACTGGGTTGGACACACCAGGGTGGTCGGGGGTGGGTTTGTAGACGAGCCGATGCAGCCGGGATTCGTGACCAACTACGAGATTTTCTCTCGGGGGAAGGATGCCCGATCGGCGGGGCTCATCGACACCTTAGTCATGACGGAAACGGGCCTGGAACTGCTCTCCAAGCTGCCCCTGGAAATCCTAACCAAAAGAGGGTAAACACGAGGCGATTGCGGGGGGTTGGAGTCGGGGGTAACCGACCTTCCGTGTTTACGCTAGACTAAGGCCCGGGGCCTGAGCACGGGAACACGAAATTCGGAGGTGGCGATATGTTCGTAAGAACGGTGGAAGAGCTGTCTGGGACCGACAAAGAGGTGAGATGGCAGGACGGGGAGAAGTGGCTGAAAGCCGTGCGCTTGCTGTCCAAGGCCGACGGCGCGGGATTCTCCCTCGCGGACGTCGTTCTCTCCGCGGGATGGGATATCGACGTGCACTACAAGAATCACGTCGAGGCGACGCTCATCGTAGCCGGGGAAGCGACGGTCACAGAAGCGGCCACGGGAAAAAGCTGGGAAGTCGGGGTGGGGGACGTGTACGTGGTCGGGCCGAAAGACAAGCATCACGTTGCAACGAAGACCGACATGCACGCCGTTACCATATTCAACCCTGCGCTCGTCGGCAACGAGATGCGCGATGAGGACGGCTCCTACGCGCCGTCGGGAGAGGTCCCAGCGGCCTGGGCGGGGGAATCGGGGCGCAGCATGTTCCGCAAGAGGTTGGCCGACACCCGGGTCGTCAGCATCGGCGGAGGCGTTAGCAAGGCCTACCGCTACCTCACGCGGGCAGACGAGTGCGGCTTCACAATCTCCACTCCCCGGTCTCCGTCGGGCATGAATTCCGTCCTCTGGTACCAGAACCACGTGGAGGCGAACTATATACTGGCTGGCGAGGGCTCGGTGGAGGACCTGACGTCGGGCCAGAAGTGGGGCCTGACTCCGGGGACGATGTATTTCGTCGGGCCTAAGGACAGGCACCGGCTGAGCTCGAGCACGGATTTCTACCTGATCAGCGTCTTCAACCCGCCCATTGTCGGCGGGGAGACCCACGATGAGTTGGGAGGCTACCCGCCCACGGGCCCCATTCCCGAGGCATGGATACCATAAGACACTAACCAAGGCGGGTGTCGGCGTCCGCTGTTTAAGCTAGACTGTCCCCGAGGGCCAAACGGAAGCACACGAAACGGGAGGTGAAGCTATGTTTGTAAGAAGGCTGGAGGACCTGGCCGGGACCGACAAGGTGATGGTTAAAACGGATGGGGAGAAGCGACTGCAGTCGGGGCGGCTGCTGACGAAGTCCGACGGCTGCGGTTTCTCCCTTTCGGACGTTCGGGTGTCTGCCGGATGGACGATAGACCTGTGGTACAAGAACCACGTGGAGGGGAACCTGGTGGTCAGCGGCGCCATGGAGGTGACGGACCTGACCAACGGCGCCAGCTGGGAATT
>JAAXHX010000026.1 GCA_012270635.1 Dehalococcoidia bacterium
TCCTCACCCCGGCGGTGTCTATGAGCGCTACGCTCTCGCCTTCGTAGTCCAGGACGGTGTCGATTGCATCCCTAGTGGTGCCCGGCGTTTCGCTCACTATGACCCTGTCCTGGCCGAAGAGGGCGTTCAAAAGCATCGACTTCCCCACGTTGGGCCGACCCACGATGGCAACTTTCATCACCCCCGACGGCGGCTCGGGCTCCGGGGCATCCAGGTTGGCGTCAATCCACCTCGTAACCCTGTCCAGCCCCTTGCCGTGGTACGCGCTGATCGGCGTCGGGTCACCCATGCCGAGCCGGTAGAAGTCCTGCAGGGACGCCTCCCGCCGGCTGTTGTCGATCTTGTTGACAATCAGTGAGACGGGCTTGTCCGATACCCTAAGCAGGTCCGCAAGCTCTTCGTCGCTGGCGGTGAGGCCGTCCCTGCCGTCCACAAGGAACAGGATGGCGGACGCCTCGGCGAGAGCCGTCTTGACCTGGCCGGTTACACCCAGATGTATCTCATCTTCCTGGCCCAGGTCCAGCCCGCCGGTGTCGACCAGGATCAGGCCCTTGTCGCCTATCGTCACCTGGGCCGCCACCCGGTCCCGGGTCGTGCCCGGCGTGTCCGATACGATGGCCATCCGCCGCCCGACGAATTTGTTGAACAGCGTGGACTTGCCGACGTTCGGGCGACCCACTATGGCTACTATCGACATCTGACTGACAATGCCCCGAGAACGCCGGCCCTACTACGACCGGCCAAGAAGTTGGGCCAGGACCGCCTTCTGGGCGTGGAGGCGATTTTCGGCCTGATCGAATACCACCGATTGCGGGTGCTCCATGGCGTCGTCGGACACCTCTTCGCCGCGGTGCGCCGGCAGGGGGTGCATGAAGATGGCGCCGTCGTCGGCATGGGACAGGAGTTCCGCGGTGACCTGGTACCCGGTAAAGTCCCGACGTCTCCTCTCGGACTCCGCCTCCTGGCCCATGCTGGTCCACACGTCGGTATAGATGACGTCAGCGCCCGAAACGGCCTCCGCAGGCCCGACTTTCACATCGAAGGCAGCCCCGCTCTCCCCTCTCAGGTTCTCGACCTTTGCCAGGGTCTCGGGGGGGAGGAGGTACGCCTCGGGTGTGGCCATGACGAAGTTGGCGCCCACGAGCATCGCTCCCAGGGACAGGCTTGCGGCCATGTTGTTGCCGTCACCCAGGTAGGCAATGGTGAGGCCCTCCAGCCTGCCCTTGTGCTCGTAGATGGTCAACAGGTCTGCGAGCACCTGGCACGGGTGCTCGCCGTCGGAGAGGCCGTTGATGACGGGAACCAAGGCGTACCTGGCGAGGTCTGCCACCGTCCGGTGTCGGCGTGTCCGGGCAACAATGCCGTCCACGTAACGGCTCAGGACCCGGGCCACGTCGGGGACCGACTCCCGGGCACCCAGACCGATCTCCTGCGGCGACAGGTAGATGCAATGCCCGCCCATCTGCCGAATCCCCACGTCGAAACTGGCCCGGGTCCGTAGAGACGGCAGCTCGAAGACCAGGGCCACGGACCGCCCCGCGAGCATATCGGAGTTGCCTTGCCTCTTTAACTCTACGGCGCTTTGGATGAGGCCCCGCACTTCAGGCCCCGATAGGTCGGCCATGGAAAGCAAGTCTTTGTCCATTGCGCTCCTTGGAAAGGGTCGGGATAACGTGTCTCGGAGAAATGGAAGAGCGGGCGTCGCTCTCTACGTCCCTCGGTCGGATACGGGGGGATGGGGGTAGAGGGTCCTGAAGTTGGCTGGCCCGCCCAATCGGGTCTGGCAGATTGTGCATACCATGTACACCTCTATCCGGTGCCCGACCACCGTGCCCTTGCCCGAAGTCTCCCACTGGGAAAGAAGTTGCTCGATTGCGGATTCGTGAAACTCGGAGACCAGGCCGCAGGACACGCAGACCAGGTGGTGATGGTGCCCGCTCATGGTGAGCATGTAGCGGGGTGAGCCGTCGGGCAGGCTTATCTTGCAAAGCAGCCCCTGCTCGAGCAGCAGCTTGATCGTCCGGTACACCGTGGCCCTTCCGACACCCTCCAGCTCCGCGTGGAGCTCTTCGGCCGTAAAGTTGGTGTCCTTCCCGGCTATGTTCTCGATCACCCGTCGGCGGGGATGGGTGATTCGGTAGCGCCGACCGCCTATGGCATCAAGGAGCGTTTGAGAGTTCATATAACAGACCAGGACACGTCATCAACATAACGATATCAGCGTTATTACCATTTCTCGTCTTCGGGATAGACGCTATTGCAGACGGCGACCTCGTAGGGTTTGGAAAACCAGTTTTCCGTGGCCTTTTCCCAGCGTTGGAAGTGAGGCGTCTTGATGTGGGCATCCTCGGCGTTGGAGTCCCGGTAGACTTCGTAGAGATAGAAGCGCGTGGGGTTGTCAGTGTCCACCAGTACCTCCCACCGCGCACACCCCGGCTCGGTGACGGACCCCTTCGCGTTGAGTATGGTTTCCGCGATGAATTTTTCCCGGTATTCAGGCTTGACGTCTATTGTGACCACTTCAACTCTCATGGCTCCTCCGGGTCTGCTGGTGTCTCCCTATTCATATTGTACACCCCAATGCATAGGGTTAAGCGTCCGGGTTGCGGGTCGTAGGGCAATTGTTGACGGTTAATTTCGGCCTAAGTATGATGGTCTGCGGCGGGCGGGAGGTTTCCCATTAGTGTTGTGACGAGGTCTCATCATGTCTGAAGTTCACCCAATGCCCGACAAGGAAACGGCCCTCTCCCTCTACGAAGGAATGGTCACCATCCGAGAGTTTGAGGAGCGCGCCCGACGCGAGGCCGATGCCGGGAAGCCCGTCGGGGGGATCCACTCCTCCGTGGGCCAGGAGGCGGTGGCCGTCGGCATCTGCCGGTATCTGCGTAAGGACGACTACCTCCTGGGCAATCACAGGAGCCATCACCACTGCCTGGCCAAGGGAGTCGACATGAAGGAGATGATGGCGGAGCTGATGGGCAAGGCCACCGGCACCAACAAGGGCAAGGGCGGCACCATGCACATCGCCGACAAGAACGTCGGGATGCTGGGCGCCAACGGAGTGATCGGCTCCAACGTGCCCGTGGCCGCGGGCGCCGCCCTGAGCGCCAAGATCCGGGGCACGGACCAGGTCGCGGTGGTCTTCTTTGGGGACGGCGGCGCCAACCAAGGCGCGCTCCACGAGTCGATGAACCTGGCGGCCATCTGGAAGCTCGGTGTGATATTCGTCTGCGAAAACAACCGCTACGCAGAGTCGACGCCCGTGGAATACTCCCTGGCGGGCGGGTCGGTGGCGAACCGGGCATCGGCCTACGGCATCTCCGGGGAGACGGTGGACGGGCAGGACGTGCTGGACGTGTCCGCAGCCATGGAGCGAGCGGTGAGCAGGGCCCGGGCCGGGGAGGGGCCGAGCATCATCGAGGCCAAGACCTACAGGTACTACGGCCACTTCGGCGCCGACGACCCGTCTCGGTATCGCACCAAGGATGAGGAAGACTACTACCGCGGTCGGGACTGCATCAATACTTTCAAGAGCAGGATGCTGGAGGAGGAGCTGAGCACCGGCGAGGAGATGGAGCGCATCGACTCATCGGTGTTGCAGGCCCTGGACGCCGCCGTTCAGTTCGCCGACGAGAGCCCATGGCCCGACCCCGCAGACCTGGTAGCCGACGTATACGTCAGATACTAGACGGATCCCATGAGGCGTTATGACGCAAGGTTAGAGGTATGACTACGGCTGGAACACAGACCGCGGAACGCAGCAGGATAAGCTTCGTCCAGTCCATCAACGAGGCGATAGCCCAGGAGATGGAGCGAGACCCGTCGGTCATCGTGATCGGCGAAGACGTGGCGGGCGCGCCGGGCAAGAAAGACCAGGGTTTCGAGGATGCGTGGGGCGGCGTTTTCAAGCTGACCAAGGGCCTCATCGGGAAGTTTGGCTCGGAGAGGGTGCTCGACACCCCCATCTCGGAGGCCGGGTTTATCGGGGCCGGGGTGGGTGCGGCGGCCACCGGCCTGCGCCCGATAGTCGAGATGATGTTCGTCGGCTTCTACGGCGTCTGCGCCGACCAGATAACCAACAACGCCGCCAAGATGCACTACATGTTCGGCGGCAAAGTCACCCTGCCCATCACCATTATCACCAATACCGGCACCGGAGCGGGGGCCGCAGCCCAGCATTCGGAGACCCTCTATTCGATCTTCGCCCATTTCCCCGGCCTCAAGTGCGTAGTCCCCTCCGACGCCTATACTGCCAAGGGCCTGATGACCGCGGCCATCCGGGACGACGACCCGGTGATCATCTTCCTCCACAAGCTGCTCCTCGGCAGGACCCGCGCCGGCCTCCGACCCTCCGAGGAGTGGATCGTGCCCGAAGAACCTTATATTGTACCCATTGGCAAGGCAAACGTGGCCCGGGAGGGCGAGGACTTGACCATGGTCGGGATCGGGTACACCACCGGCCTGTGCCTTCAGGCCGCCGACGCCCTCGAAAAGCAGGGCGTCAACGCCGAGGTGGTAGACCTGCTGTCCCTCTCCCCTATGGACGAAGAGACCGTTCTCGAGTCCGTAAGGAAGACTCGCCGCATACTCGTCGCGGACGAGGACTATCCGCGGTGCAGCGTGGCCACGGACATCTCGGCCCTCGTAGGGGAGAAGGCTTTCGACTACCTGGACGCCCCCCCGAGAAGGGTGTGCCCTCCCCATTCGCCCGTCCCTTACAGCATCATGCTGGAGCGGCTCTTCGCGCCGACCAAGGAGAAGGTCCTGGAAGCGGCCATCGAGGTCCTGGAGGCCTGATGACATCTTCGAGTGTCAAGTCCGACCGCCGCATCACCTATCTCAAGGCCCTCAACGAGACCCTGGACCAGGAGATGGGCCGGGACCCCTCCGTTGTCCTAATGGGTGAGGACGTAGCGGGTGGCGCAGGCAAGGAAGACCAGGGGATTGTGGATGCATGGGGTGGGGCTTTCGGGTTTTCCAAGGGGCTGATCACCAAGTACGGCCCCGAAAGAGTGCGGGACACGCCCATCTCGGAGACGGGATTCATCGGCGCGGCGGTCGGGGCAGCGGCTACGGGCCTCCGCCCCATAGCAGAGCTGATGTTCGTCGGCTTCTACGGCGTCTGCGCCGACCAGATAACCAACAACGCGGCAAAGATGCACTACATGTTCGGGGGCAAGGTCACCCTGCCCCTGACCATCATGACCAACATCGGCATCCGGGGAGGGCAGGCCGCGCAACACTCGGAGACCCTGTACTCGGTGTTCACCCACTTCCCGGGCCTCAAGTGTGTGGTCCCCTCGGACCCCTACACCGCCAAGGGCCTGCTCGCCGCCTCCATACGCGACGATGACCCGGTGGTCTACTTCATACACAAGCGTCTCATGAGCAGCCAGGGTATCGAGCCGGAGCCCCTGAGGGGCTCCGGTGTGCCGGAGGAGCCCTACGTCGTTCCCATAGGCAAGGCGGACGTCGTAAAGGAAGGCTCGGACGTTACGATAGTCGGGATTGGCCACACCACTGCGGTGGGCATGGCCGCGGCGGGAGAGCTCGAGGACGCAGGAATAAGCGCCGAGGTCGTGGATGTGCTCTCCCTGTCGCCGCTGGACGAAGATACGGTCCTGTCTTCGGTGAAGAAGACCCGACGCGTGATCATCGCCGACGAGGACTATCCCCGCTGCAGCATCTCCGGCGATATCTCCGCCCTGGTCATCGAGCAGGCCTTCGACTACCTTGACGCCCCGCCAGTCCGGCTGACCCCGCCCCACGCCCCCATCCCCTACAGCCGGGCGCTGGAAAGAATCTACAACCCCTCCAAAGACGCCATGGTAGAGGCGGCCAAGGGCCTGATGGAGTAGCCCGCAATATGGCCACCGCCATCCGAATGCCCCAGCTCGGCATGATCATGACCGAGGGAACCCTGGCCAAGTGGCACAAGGGCCCCGGCTCGACGGTACGGCAGGGCGAACCCCTGGCCGAGATCACCACGGAGAAGATTTCCTACGAGCTCGAGTCCCCCGAGTCGGGCATCTTCCATCCCGTGGTCAACGAGGGCGACGTAGTCCCCATCGAGGAGCTCATCGCCCATATCCTGAAGGAAGGGGAACCCGTCCCCGAGCCTCCCGCCCCCAAGGCGAGTGGTCCGACGGATAGCTCTGAGCGCTCGGCCCCTGTCCGCGCGGCCCGGGCCCAGGCCGGTGGAGAAGTCAGGGCCGCCCCCAGCGCCCGAAAGCTTGCCGCCAAGCTTGGCATAGACATTGCATCGGTGCCACCGGCACGACCGGGAGGCCGCATAGTCGAGGCTGACGTAAGGGCCTACGCCGAAAGCCAAACTACGCCCCCTTCGGACGGCGCTGACGAAAAGGCCGGATTGCCTCCGGGTCTCCCCGTCCCTTCCCGGGTGGAACCCTTGGCCGGCATGAGAAAGGCCATCGCCGACAACATGCGGCGCAGCGTGTCCAATGCGGCGCAGCTTTCTTTCCACATGGACGTGGACATGACGGAGGTCACGTCTGCCCGCAGGGAACATTCCAAGGGAAGCGATGTCTCCCTGTCAGCGGCGGACATCATAATGAAGGCCTGCGCCGAGGCCCTCCTGAAGAACCCCCAGCTCAACACCATTTTAGTAGGGGGCAAGGTCTACTATTTCGATCAGGTGAACGTCGGGCTGGCCGTGGCCCTGGACGGCGGACTGGTGGTCCCGGTCATCAGGAATGTCCAGGACAAATCGGTGAGCCGGTTGGCCGCCGAGCGAAAAGACCTTTCCCAAAGGGCCCGCGATGGCAAGCTAACCGCCTACGAAATGACGGGCGGCACCTTCACCCTCACCGTCCTGGGAACGGTGGACGGGTTCACGCCCCTACTGAACCCCGGCCAGAGCGCCATATTGGGCGTCGGTCGAGTTGGGAAGAAGCCCGTGGTCTCGGGGGGCGAGATAGTGGTCAGGGAGATGGCGAGCTTCAGCTTGACCGTCGATCACCAGGTCGTTGACGGAGCCCCGGCCTCAGCGTTCCTGCGCCGTCTGAAGCAGCTCCTCGAACACCCCGATGGCCTTTTCCTATGAAACGCGAGGGGGACTTCTTCTAGCCCCGTAAGCAGGCCCTAATATAGCTTGTGTTAAAGGTGTCGGGGCCGCGGGAGTGAGGCTCAATTGCCCACGCTCATGTCCAGCCTTCCGATCGACCCTTCGACTCTACTCACGGTGAGCGGTGTGTAGTGGCGGCCTAGCTCGGCAAGAAACGCGACGAACGGGGGTCGGGGCCGCTCGTGCTGAGCTTGTCGAAGTATGAGCGGGGTCGGGGACCGATTTGCCTCCCGTGTGTCCAGCCTTCCGATCGACCCTTCGACTCTACTCACGGTGAGCGGTGTGAGTGGTAATCGCGCATAGAAGGAAAAGGAACGATCGGGGTGGGGCCGCTCGTGCTGAGCCTGTCGAAGTATGAGCGGGGTCGGGGACCGATTTGCCTCCCGTGTGTCCAGCCTTCCGATCGACCCTTCGACTCTACTCACGGTGAGCGGTGTGTAGTGGCAATCGCGCATAGAAGGAAAAGGAACGGTCGGGGTGGGGCCGCTCGCGCTAAGCCTGTCGAAGTATGAGCGGGGCGGGGGGCAGGACGTCACTTCAATAGCAGAAGCAGTGTGACTTGGCGTTATGCAAAGGCCCCATCGGGAAAGAAAAAAGAGGCGGTACATTCGTACCGCCTCTTTCTCTTCGAGGGTAGAGTTCTGGACTAAGTCCGCGGCCTGACCCACGACTCCGACCAGGCTAAACAGGCCGTCGTGGACGGCGTGCCGTCGCGCTGGGCCGGCTGGGCGTCGCCGGAGGCGTGTTCGCCGTTGATCACCACCTGGGCGTGTCGCGCCGGGGTCATGATGCTGTAAACGCCGTGGCTCCGGCCCCCCGTCCCGGGCGGAGCGTGGATGGCGAAGGGGGTCATGGTGTCGTACCACGTCAGGTCGATGTCCGCGGCCCTGGATATGATGCGCTCGGTGTAGTAGGAGCGCACGTCGCCATCCTGCTCGAAGCCCGCCTCTATGATACGGATCGAGGTGTCGGAGAAGGGGGGATTGATCATGGACTCGATCTCTTCCTGCAGCCACCGCGCCAGCGCAACGTTGTCCGAGTATGCGACCACCTCGCCGTCGGTGAGGTCGGACCGCATGAACACCGCGTGGCCCTTGCCCGCCGGAGAGAAGAGCACCCGCCAGTGGCTCACCACGGTGGTGAACTCCGCCCCCTCAGACGGCGCCAGGCGTATGAACGAGTTCTCGCCCGTGACCCGGACCTCGTTGGGGTCTACTATCGAGGCCGACTTTGCGCGCTGGGCCTTGTCCAGGAGCTTTTCCTCGCCCTTGGTAGTCAGGTATTTGACGGGAGTGGGGATCAGGCGGCGTCCCTTGCGTTTGAATGTGCCGACTATCCGGTTCTCCCCCAAGAGCTTCGAAATACGGGCCACGCTGTAGCCTGTGGCCTCGGCGGCTTGTTTGACGGTCATAGCGCCCTTGGGCGGCACGAATCTGGACCTCCTCCTAGTAACCATCCTTGAGTCCTTTCTATATTCTCGGTCCTGCTGTCTTTTCCCGGTCTGTATCGCAAGCCAGGGGAGTCGGGACTCCCTCTGGAATCGAACCCTATTGTAGCAGGTTGTTTGAGTATGGTAAAACTGTGGCGAGTTTCCGCATATTCGTGTCGCGCTTCACGCTCCCCTATGGCTGTAACGGCCCAAAAGCATGTACAATCACATAAGACGCCGGTTGTTGACCTCGACAGATTACGGGAGGAGTCGCATGGCTGCAGTAAGCTACACACTGGAACAGTTCGTACATGACATTAAGGACCTTCAGTCCGGGGCGCTGGATGATGCCGAGGTGCTGGACAAGGGGTCTTCTTTCCTGGAGAGGCTGGTCAATAACCCGGACTGCATACCCCAGGAGTACCGGGTCCCTTCCAACAGGGGAAATAGGGTCCACGGCTCCTACCTTCTTCATCGCTCCGACAAGTTGCTCGTCTCCGCTGAGGTGTGGGGCCCGGGAGACCACGTTGACCCCCACGACCATCGAGTCTGGGGCATGATAGGCGTCCTGGACAATACCCTGAACGAGATCCGGTTCCGTTGGCACCCCGACGAGACCCGGCCCGGCTTCGGCAGGCTGGAGAAGGACCGGGACGTCCTTTCGAAGCCCGGCGAGGTGAGCCTGCTGGTCCCCGGAGTCGATGAGATACACCAGATTGACAACCCCGACTCCCGCCCAACGGTGGAAATTCACGTCTACGGCCAGGATCTGAACAAGATCGAGCGCTGCCGCTTCGATATGGCTACCGGGGCCAAGGTGGACTTCAGGAGCAAGTCCAAGTACGACAACGAGTAGCCTACCCGAAGGCCCGCTCGTCTATCTCAACGGCCAAAATGCCGCCCATGACCTATGCGGAAGAGCTTGCAACCCTGCTGGAGGGCAACGCGCCCTTTGCTCTGCTGGACGTTCGGGAGCACGGGGAGTACAACCAGGCCCACATCTCCGGCGCGTGCCCCCTGCCCCGACGCCTCATCGAGTACCGCCTTCCCAAGCTCGTGCCCCATCTGGCGACGAGAATAGTCGTATGCGATGACGATGGCGCCAGGGCGGCGTTGGCCCTCGGGACGCTCTCTCGGATGGGCTATGGAAATGGTTCGATATTGGAAGGCGGCATCAACCGCTGGACGTCCCTCGGATACGCGTCCGAGTGGGGCATCAACGTCCCAAGCAAGGACTTCGGGGAGCGGGTCCAGGTGGAACGGCATATACCCGAGGTAACCCCCGAAGAGTTGGAGCGCTGGGTCTCTCGCGGCGATCATTTCGTGCTGGTCGACTCCCGCACCCCCGAGGAGCATCATAGCTTCTGCATCCCGGGAAGCCGCAGCCTTCCCGGCGGCGAGTTGCCCCTGCGCATCTGGGACCTCATGGACGCCGAGGATACGCCCGTGGTTGTGCACTGCGCGGGCCGGACCCGCAGCATCGTCGGGACCAGTGTGCTGCACCGGATGGGCGTGAAGCAGGTCTTCGGGTTGCGGAACGGCACCATGGGATGGCAACTGGCGGGCTTCGATTTGGAGCACGGTTCGGGGCGCGTGGCCCTGGACCCTCCGACGCCCGGCGCGGCGGCAAGGGCGGAGGCTTTCGGGAGGAGGGTAGCGAACGAGGACGGCGTGAACTACCTCTCTCCGGAGGGGTTGCGAAGTTTGCTGTCCGAACGGCAGGACGAGAACGTCTACCTAATCGACGTGAGAACGCGCGGGGAATTTGAAGCGGGACACGTTCCGGGATTTTGGTGGCATCCGGGGGGTCAGGCCGTACAGGAGACCGACAATGTGGTGGGTGTGAAGGCCGGACAGATCGTCTTCTGCTGCGACGGCCTTGCCAGGGCCTCGGTGACGGCGTCCCTGTACAGGCAGATAGGCTATCCCAACGTCCA
>JAAXHX010000027.1 GCA_012270635.1 Dehalococcoidia bacterium
CGGTGGACGTAGCGTCCCTCCTGCCCGTATCCCGAGATGGAGCACATCACCAGCCCGGGATTGGTCCTTGAAAGGGTGGCGTAGTCAAGCTCGAGACGCTCCATGACGCCGGGTCGGTAGTTCTCGACCACCACGTCGGATACGTCGGCCAGGGCCCTGGCCAAGGCAATGCCGGCGGGGAGCCGTAAGTCGAGGCAGAGGCCCTTCTTCCCGGCGTTGTGCTGCATGAAGTAGCCGCTGATGCCCTCTTCGGTCACGTACATGAAGTCCCGGGACTGGTCGCCGGGCGGGGGTTCGATCTTGATGACCTCCGCGCCCAGGTCGCACAGGAGCCGGGTGCAGAAGGGGCCCGCCAGGGCCCTGGTAAAGTCCAGGACCCTCACGCCGTGCAGGGGGCCGGGGCCTTTGACGTTTGGACTTCGGGGCAACGTGATTTTCCTCGGGGGGAACTGGGTCGGGTCTGGGGCAATTGCGGGTATTATATAGGGGAGAACATGCCGGAGATGACCAAAGCCCCGCCTTCTTCCCATTTTGACGCCCATGGATAGCGCCGCCGACCCCATTGACGTCCTCAAGTCCCGCTTCGGCTACGACAGGTTCTGGCCGTTGCAGGAAGAGATAATCGACAACGTCCTGGCCCGGCGGGACGGGCTAGCGCTGATGCCCACAGGCGGTGGAAAGTCTCTCTGCTACCAGCTCCCGGCCCTGATCTTCGAAGGCGTCACGCTGGTGGTGTCTCCACTGATTGCGCTGATGAAGGACCAGGTCGACGCCCTGAACGCCAACGGCATCCCTGCCCGGTTCATCAACAGCTCGCTTTCAGGTGCGGAGATTGACCGGGTGCAAAGAGAAGTCAGGGCCGGGCGGAGCAAGCTGCTGTACGTCGCCCCCGAGCGCCTGCCCGCACCCGCGTTCCGCCGCTTCCTCCACGACCTGGAACTGAGCCTCATCGCCATCGACGAGGCCCATTGCATCTCCGAATGGGGCCACGAGTTTCGGCCTGACTACCGCAACCTGCTGGACCTGAGACACGACTTTCCCTCGACGCCCGTGATCGCGCTGACCGCCACGGCCACGGAACAGGTGCGGGATGACATCATCGGGCAGTTGAGGTTGGGGGGAAGCCGGGTATTCCAGTCGAGCTTCAACAGGTCGAACCTCAGCTACTCCGTGCGGCCCAAAGCCGACTCCTGGAAGGAGCTGATCGCTCTCCTGGAGAGGCATCGAGACCGGTCCGCCATCATCTACTGCTTCTCCCGCCAGGAGACCGAGGACCTGGCCCACCAGCTGTACACCCAGGGCTTCGACGCCCGGCCCTATCACGCGGGCCTGGACGCGGAGACCCGGCGGAAGGCCCAAGACGATTTCATACGGGACAGAGTTCCCATAATCGTCGCCACCATCGCCTTTGGGATGGGCATAGACAAGCCGGATGTTCGTCTCGTGGTGCACAACAGCCTGCCCAAGTCGGTGGAGGGCTACTACCAGGAGACGGGTCGAGCGGGGAGGGACGGGCTGCCCAGCGAATGCGTCCTCTTCTTCACTCTGGCCGACAGGCGTAAGCAGGCGTACTTCATCGCCCAGATCGAGGGTGAGAGGGAACGGCACAACGCGCGCCGGAAGCTGGACAAGATGGTGGAGTACGCCCAGCTCCCGACATGCCGTCGCAAGTTCCTCCTCGGGTATTTTGGCGAGAAGTGGCGGGGTGGGAACTGCGGCGCCTGCGACATCTGCCTGGACCTAGACGCGAAGTTCGATGCTACGGAGATCGCGAAAAAGGTGCTCTCCGCGGTGGTGCGGACCGGGGAGAGGTTCGGGGCGAACCATGTAATCGACGTTCTGGTCGGCAGCCGGAACAAGCGAGTCCTGGACTTGGACCACGACCAACTGAGTGTCTACAACATCGTCAAGGATTTCAGCAAGCGCCAGATGAAGGAGATTGTCGGGCAGGTCCAGGCGCATGGGCTGCTGACCCGAAGCGAAGGAGACTACCCCACCCTGTCCCTCTCCCCCGAGGGCCGGGCCTTTCTTCGGGAGCGACGGAGACTGACGCTGGTGAGGCCGGCAGAGGAGACCCGGGCAGCAGGGCCCCGCCGCTCGCCCGACTCTATGGAGTACGACGCTGGGCTCTTCGAAGAGTTGCGCGCTTTGAGGCGTCGGCTGGCGGAGGAGCGAAATGTGCC
>JAAXHX010000028.1 GCA_012270635.1 Dehalococcoidia bacterium
GGGCAGTGCCTCAGGGAAATGGCAGGTGAGAATACACCCTCCTTCTCCTCGCGTTGGCGAGGCAAGTTTCGGGCGGCGGAGCGTGAAGACGACCCCCGTCACGACGCCTTGGCCGGTAAGCGCCTTCAATGATGCTTCTGGACACTGATGTGCCCATGGACCTGGCCCTCGACAGGCGTCGATACTCCGACTCGGCCTCGGAGCTTCTGGACCGGATTGAGGACGGCCCGAAGCGCATGCCGGAGTGAATCCAATGCCCGGCAAGACTTATAGTAAATCAACGAAAACCGCAAAGAAGGCCGTCGCCAACCCGGCCAACGCGAAGCCTGTCCTCCTATCGGGCGGCAACCCTCAGATCGCAAAAGCCGACGGCGACGCCCCCGTACAGGCCTACATCGCCGCCATGCCGGGCTGGAAAAGTGATGTCGGCCGCCGACTCGACGCCCTCATAGTGCGCACCGTTCCCCATGTGCGCAAGGCCGTCAGGTGGAACTCTCCCTGGTATGGCGTCGAGGGCCAGGGCTGGTTTGCGAGCTGCCACGTCTTCACCCGCTATATAAAGGTGACCTTCCTCAATGGCGCATCGCTGCGACCCGTTCCACCCGGCTCGGGCAAGGACAAGGAGTCGCGCTGGATCGACATCCACGAGGGCGAACTCGATGAGGAGCAGATGACGACGTGGGTCCGACAGGCAGCCGCCCTGCCCGGCTGGCTCGGATTCTGAGACCCTATGCCGTTCGAGTGTCTTCATGAGACCGCGAGCAGCCCGACCCGCGCCGCCCCGGGAACCCCCTCGCTGATGCCCGCCCGAGACCCGTGATAGCATAGACCCATCGCTACGAAAATTAGCTCATCTGGAGTAAAGCTATGGTGAAAGTGAACTTTGGCGTCGGCATGGGCCGCAACGAGAGAATGGACGAAATAGCCGACCTCGCCCGCACCGCCGACGAGGCCGGTTTCTCCCACATGACCCTGGTGGACGAGCCTTACTTGGCCCGGGACGTCCATGTCATGTCC
>JAAXHX010000029.1:0-7785 GCA_012270635.1 Dehalococcoidia bacterium
AACTCCCGGTCGGCGTTGACCAGGACGATGGCGTCTGCGGGAGGAGTCTGTGCCACGGCGACTCCGCTTGACGGAATCGCTACCAGCGCAGCCAGCAACAGGGCGGCGGCTAGGGGCATCAGCCTCCTGGCCCTGCCCAAAAAGGTCCGTCGGACGGTCGATTGCGCTCCCAAGTTGATGCCTCCTCGCCGATGGGTTCGTGATGCCTGCCATCGAGTCTGGAGAACCGGGAGGCCCATTCCAACGACATATAACGGATGTCACCTGTGACACTGCTGTCACGCGTGACACTGCTGTCATCTGTGACACCCGTTATGACGCGTGGGAATCGGGGGGCCTGGTGTGGTGTCATACCCGTGTACAGAGAAATGAGTTTGGTGGGGAGAAAGGCATCGGGTCGTGGGCAAGCTGATTTAGGGGAGAAGGCCCCCTACAGGACCATGGCGGGAAGCACTTCCTCTCCGGGGTTCCTTCCACGGTCATGGGGCAGTCGCAGCTAGGGAATGGGGAAAGTGGAACATGGCGGTTGGAGGCGGTTATGGGGCAGCGACAGCTAGGAAATGGGGAAACTGGAACATGGAAAGAAAACAGACGGCTGACAAGAGACGGATTGAGTGGTCGGGAGCAACTCCGAGCCTGGAGAGCCCCCGGCATTTGCAGCTCACGGCCCTGCTGAACGACGTCATGAACGAGTTGGGCCAGGTGAAGGCGGCTCAGAAGCTGGGCATCGACCGCAAGACGCTGTGGCGGTGCAGGAAGTTGGGGAGGTTGACTCCCCGGCTGGCCTCTGCGCTGGAGCGGCTGTTGCTGGAGCGGGACCTGTCGGCTGCGATGAAGCAGGGCAAGCGGGTGACGGAGCTGGAACGCGAGGTGACGGGACTGCAAGGAGAGCTTCACGCGAGCCGCGAAGACGCCGAGGGCCGGAGCGACGGATTGAGAGAGGAGCACGCCAGGGGGATGCGGCACGTGGAGCGCAGGCTGGTGGCCCTGGAATCGGGTCGGAGCAGGGCGGACTCGCCTTCTCCAACCGTTCCTGGGCCTGACCCGGACCGAAAGTACGTACCCTCGAGGAAGTATCCCCGGCTGGTGACGATGGAAGCCGAGGAGGGCGAGGAGAAGGTCTACGGCGATGCTGTGCCGGTGATCGTCCGGTGGCGGAAGGCCAGGGCCGAATATCTCAACGCTGCGAAGATGGGCACCGAGGTCGATACGCGGGAGGCCCATATGCGGATGCTGCACCTGGAGATCGCCCTTATCGAGGAGCATGAGTTGACGCTGCCCCCGGCCTCGTATCCCTGGGGTCGGGAAGAGCGGCGATCCCAGGTCCGGGAGCGTACGCGGGACATCAGTTGGGCTCGGGTGGAGCGCAAGAAGGCGCTGCGGCAGCGGTGGCTGCGCCGCATCCTGACCTTTGGAGTGTGGCGGAACTGACCCCGTGGCCCATTGCTGGCCCACGGCGGGAAGCGATGTGGGCAGTGAGGCTCCCAAACCCTTCCAAATGCCGGACGGCGGGGCGATAATCGAGTCAGTTTCTGGCTTTTTCCAGCGTTTCCTGCCGAGAAACCTGGAGGGTCCATCCCCGACCCGGAGCGGCCTGACGGATCGAGCCCTGCTCTCCCGACGGCGTTCCACGAGGGATAAGCGCCCACCCGCTGCGTGAGCCGGTCGAGGGGTCGAGCACCGCTCCCCCGATGCCGGTTCGGAAGTCGGGACACCCTGGTCGAGTGCGTCCTGCGCTCCATGCCTGCTCTTCATGCCCGCGGGTCAACCGTCACGCGGTTGGGTCGCAGCTTCGGCACGCGCCGGCCTGCAATGTGTTCTTCGTAGGCTGGCCGCTTCACGTCTCGCAGTTCCCCGAAGTCGATTCCGTGAATGACCCTGGGCCGAACTGCGTCATTTCATCCCGGCGTCGTCCTGCATTCGGCTCGCGGTCGGACTGTGGGCGTCGTCGGCAATCGGACCACATGGATTCACGGAGTCAACGGCATCGCACACTTGAAAGGAGGTCACGACTGCATGGACGAATCAAGCACATGGACAGAGGCAACGGAAGGAGGAACGAGCATGGCGGAACGGTACACGGGACCCAGCGCGAGGCGGATCGCAGACCTGCTTCCGCACAGGGTCAGCTACGAACGGGGCTGGTTCTGGACGACGACGGCCGTCTGCCACGGCGGGAAGTCCGACGGGCTTGCCTTTCGACAGAGGCCGGACGGCGAGGGAATCGAGATCAGGTGCCACACGGGGGGCTGCTCGCCAGGGGTGGTCATAACCCACCTGGAGGACGCCATCGGTCTCCCGATCTGGACGGCCTTCGAGCCGGTTGTGGTTGAGTCTGAAAGGGATCCCGAGAAGCGGCCCTGGTGGAAGCGTAAGAAGGTGGTCGTGGCTGGGATCGTGGCGCTGGTGATTGCGGCTCCGCTCATCACCGGGGGTGGCGAACTGGTCTTCCTCAACCTGGTCGGGCTGGGCATCGGCTGGCTGCTGCTCAGGCGATTCATGAGGCGCACGGTACGGAGGTTCCGGCGCTGACCACGGGGCCTCCGGGCCTCGCACAACTCACTCAACGCAAGGGGTCGCTTCACACCGAGGCGGCCCCTCTTTCTTTGCCCGCAAGCGGGCGCACGGATTCAAGGCAACACAACACGAAGGAGGTCGAAATGACAACGGCAACAGTAACGATGAATCGGACGATGGACACGGAGACGGGACGGCCCCGGCGCAGCCTGGAGGAGTTGGTGGACCGGCTCTTCGAGGCGATGGGCTTCGGAGCGGAGACACAGACGGGGGAGGCGAGCGTGACCCGCTCCATCCACGAGGCCCGGCGGCTCAGGCAGGCGGGGGACGTGGACGGTGCGCTGGCAGTTCTGGGAAACGTGAACGTGGCGAGGGCCACGCCGAGGGAGGTCCGGTGGGCCTTCTCCGAATGGACGCAGATGACGAAGCGGCGGTTCGGCGACGCGACGCTCTACACGCAGGGAACGGGACGGGCCGCCGCCCTGGTGCCCCACGGCGACAGGACGCTTGAGGTCGCGGCGGTCCTGGGGATGCGCTGGCGGCCCGGCAAGGTCGTTTCGGTGCGCAGCCTGCGGGGTCTGAGGCCCATGAACGGGGGTGCGTGATGGTCACCGCCAACGTGGACATCCCTGCGCTGAAGGCGCGTCATCCTCTGGGCGACACGGTGGAGGCGTCGGGCGTCAGCCTCAGGGGACGGGGGCGCGTTCGCCAGGGCGTCTGCCCCTTCCACGAGGAAGGCGAGGGCAGCTTCACGGTCTACTCCGATTCGGAGCGGTGGTACTGCTTCGGGTGTGGTGCAGGGGGAGATGTGCTGGACTTCATCCAGCGCACGGAGGGCCTGAGTCTTCCGGAGGCCATCCGGCGTCTTGACGGCAGCCCTGGGGTTGCTCCTCGTCCCGCTCCCAGGCGTACCAGGGCTGCGCCGCCGCCCATCAGAGACCCGGCGCTCTTGACGGCGGCGGCTCGGTTCTACGCTGCTCAACTCCGGCGCAGTCCCGCCGGGCTTGCGTACCTGGCCTCGCGGGGAATCAGTCCGGAAGCTGCCGTTCGCCTTGGCCTCGGCTTCGCTCCGGGCGACGACTTGCGGAACGCACTTGATTCGGCTGGCTTCTCCGAGGGGCGCATCCGGGACTCTGGGTTGTTCACCGAGCGGGGTTCGGAGCGTTTCGCCGGGATGGTGGTCATCCCGGATGTCTCCGGCGGGCTCGTCCGCTGGCTCGTGGGCCGGGCCGTCCATCCTGACCGGACTCCCCGCTTCCAGGCCCTCCCCGGTCCCAAGCCGATGCTTGGGCTTGGGCGTCTCGGCCCCGCTCCGCCTCTTGTGGTCGTCACGGAGGGGGTCTTCGACTGGCTTGCCCTTGCCTCCTGGGGTATCCCCGCCGTCTCCAACCTGGGCACCCAAGGGGTCGAGCAGGTGGGCTTGGCTCTTCGGGGCTGCCCCAACGTCTTCCTCGCCTTCGACAACGACCAGGCTGGCCTTGAGGCCACCGAGCGGCTTGCGGGCTTGCTTGAGCGTCGGGCCGTCCCCGTCGCCCTCCCCCAGGGCGTCGGCGACGTGGCCGAGCTTGCTTGCCTTCTCAACAGCCGCCCCCTCTTCCTCCGGCTGCTTGCAAGGGCGGCCCGCTCCGCCCGCTAGCTCTCAGCAACTCCCCCAATCCTACTTTCCTCTACCGGGCTTCACCAGCCCCCTTGCTTGCGGGACTCCCCTCCCGCTTCATCCCCATACCACTTTCACCACCGAGGAGGACCTATGCCCAATACACGACGGGCCTTGCCCGCGCACGGGCTTTCCCATCGAGGAACCCGCATCGCTCATCCGCTACAGGAAAACAACAACCCACAAGGAGAAACACCATGACTAACGGAAACAACGGACACCACAACAACGGGGCGAGCATCGCCCCGGTCAACGGCAACGAGCGCAAGCCCGACGCCGCTATCCCCACCGAGTACGACTTGCGCTGGGACGGGTTCTCGCCCGCCGTCACGCAGATGCTCGGACAGACCCTCGACCCCTCGCTGGTCTCCCAGCGCAAGGGGCGCGGCGGAAGGGTCTTCGACTACATCGAAGGCCACACCGTCATCGACCAGGCAAACAGAATTTTCGGTTACGGCGGCTGGGGCGTCGAACTGTTAAGCGACGTGACGCTTCGCAGGATCGAGTCCGTCGATGCGAAGACGGGAGAGGTAACGGTCTCCCACGCCTACAGCGCCCCCGTCCGGGTCACGGTGGCAGGCGCGCTGCCCCGCACCGACATCGGCGTCCACCCCGTCACGGACGAGACCCAGGACGGGCACGACACGGCGATAAAGGGTTCAGTCACCGACGGCATGAAGCGGGCGTTCAGGACATTTGGCGGTCAGTTTGGCAACAGTCTCTACGGAGATCAGCAGGCCAACGCCTCGGCCAAGCCGGAGCAGGCGCCAGCACAGGCCCTGGTCAACGGCAGGTCTGCCGAGACTCAGCCCAAGGACAGAAATGACTCCCAGACCGAGACCCTGCGCAAGCGGCTCATGGAGTTGGCCGGGGAGCAGGGCTTCGACGAGGGGAAGGTGCGGACCGCCGTCCAGAGGCAGACGGGCAAGGGCCTGGACGACCTGAAGGCGGAGGAACTAGGCCCGTTGGTCGAGGCTGCCGCCAACAAGCTCCGGGAGAGGCAGCAGGCCCAAGCTGCCTAGCCTGAACCCAAACGGCGGCACGGAATCGAGCGGGGACTGCCTGTCATGGGCGGCCCCGCTTCCCGTGTCGGAGTACGGGACAAGCTCTCATTACAGGAAGGAGAAGAAAGATGAACACCACACCAACCTACACGCCCTGGGGATGGACGCAGGACATTGAGGAGGTGACCGAGGGTGTCTGGCGCGTCACGACGCCGAGCCACGGCGGGCTGAAGCTCAGCCGGGAGCGGTGGAGCGAGCTTCCCACCGAGGTCAAGGACGCGATGCTCACACCCAGCTTCGCCGAGGAGGATTGCGAGGAGCCGATAGTCCGGACGCTCCTGGGCCTTGGTGACGACCGGACGCGGGAGCTGGCCCTCACGGTGGGCGGTTACTTCGAGCGGTACTCTCCCGCGCTCCCCTACCTGCGCAGCTGCCTACCGGACCACCATTACCACGCAGTCTGCCACCGGAACGGCCACAGGTCCGACCCCTTCGAGCGGTTCGACACCCGCATCGAGGCCGAGTCCTTCGTGGGCGATGCCGAGACGGTGCGGACCTACGGGAGGCTGGAGGCCGTCGAGTGCAGCCAAGCGCATCCCCTCTGTCAGCCAACCGGGGTGAAGCCATGACCGCGCCGACCCGGGCCAGACCCCGCAGCCTGCCCAGCACGACCACGAAACTGCAAACGGAGTACGGGAATCTCTACGTCACCGTTTCCATGGACGATGACGGCGATCCCTTTGAGGTGTTTGGCCATCTCGGAAAGGCTGGCAGTTTTCAGCACGGGGTGACCGAGTTGGCCTGCCGCCTCATCTCCCTGCACCTGCGCAGGGGCACCCCACTAGAAGAGGTGATTGAGCAGTGCCAAGGGATACAGGAAATGCAGCCGTTCTTCAACCAGATGCCAGACGGCAGCACGGTCGCAGTGCTCGGCCTCGGCGACGGCATCGCCCACATCCTCAAAGCCCACCTGAAGGCCAAGCAGGAGGGGGAGACGGCTGAAGCGGAAGCCGCACAGCAGGCCGCGTAAACGGTTCGGACAACATTCCATCTACAGGAATCAAGGAGGTACCGACGATGACAACGACGACTGAAATTGACAGGGCTGAGGTATTCTCCCGCCCTGCGGCACGGTTCGACGATGACGGCAGTCTGGAGGTGCGAGCATCGGCGGCCCTGGGTTGCCGCCGCGCCCTCTGGTACTCGGCGACGGGCTACCAGCCAACGGATCCCCCCAGTGAGGAGTCGCTGACGGCGATGGAGGCNNGCAACGCCCTGGAGCCGGTGGTGGTTCGGGCGATGGAGCGTGCGGGCTGGAAGGTCGATCCCGCCGACCCCCATGACCCGCAGGCGGTGACGGTGCGCATCGGCCCCAACATGCTGGTCACCGGACACCCCGACGCAACAGGCCGGATGCCGTTGCCCGAAGACGAGGCGGCGGCCGGACTCCAGACGCTCCTCTTCGGGAACGCGGCCCCGGTCTACGGCGACGAGATGGTGGTCGAGATCAAGACTCGCGGGCCGGAGGCGTTCCGACGGTGGCAGACGTTGGGGGCCGAACGCAGCCATCCGGCATCGGTGGCCCAGGCCGCCTTCTACACCCTGGGAACCTACGACGAGATGAGGGACGCCGTGATCGCTACGATGGACACGGGCAAGAGAACGTGGGATTTCGAGGTCATCCCCGCCGACCGGTTGGATCGGGCCTTGGATGACTCCTGCGCCTGGCTCGGCGAGCTTGCGGCGCACCATGTCCTGCATGGGCCGGACCCGGACGCGCTGCCTGAACGGGACTTCTCCGCCAACTCCTGGCAGTGCCGAAGCTGTGCCTTCCTCGACATCTGCCTGCCTGGAACGGCGGAAGACCACTGGGCAGGCGCAGAAACACAGACAGAGGAGGTGAGCGACCAAGAGGCACGGGACGCGGTGGCGGCCTACTCGGAGGCACAGGACGCAATGAGAGAGCCGGAGAAGGCCAAGCGCAATGCCCTGGACACCCTGAATACGTGGATGCGTTGGAAGGGGGACACAAAGGCGACCGTCAACGGAAGGTCGGTCAGCCTCGTGCGAACCACACGGTACTCGACGAACTACAGGAAGCTCAACGAGCTGCTCGACCCAGAGACAAGGGCCGAAGTCGTGACGGAAAGCGAGTCGGAGTACGTGCGGGTGACATAGACGCTATCCCTACTGGCAGCGCACACGGGGTCTGCTTCCCTCTTCCGGGACGGCCCCGCCGAGTTCGAAACAACCCAGCATCAAAGGAGAAGCCATGTCTGACACAACTGGAATCACCACGACCGCCGCAACCTGGCGGGACCACCACAGCGGAGTCCGCGGGCACAAGCTGATGACGAAGGAGATCGGGGACACCATCCCCGCCCTCTACGCCAACGAGAACGTCCGTGACTACGACGACGTGCTCGCCTTCGTGAAGCTTTTCTCCCCATACGGCAACTGGACCTGGTTCATCACAGAGTGGGACGCGGAGACCGGAACCTGCTTCGGGCTGGTGGAGGGATTCGAGACGGAAATCGGGTACTTCGATCTCACCGAACTGGCGGAAGCGACGGTGTTCGGCGGCGTCCCCGCCGTGGAGCGCGACCT
>JAAXHX010000029.1:7840-8066 GCA_012270635.1 Dehalococcoidia bacterium
GAAATCGAAATGGCACGCACGATCAATAAGGTAGAGCTTTTGGGACGGGTCGGGACCGAGCCCGAGATGAAGTACACGCCGGGCGGCACCGCAATCACCACCCTGCGGCTGGCGACTGACCGCCGCCGCCAGGACGGTGAGACGACCGCCGATTGGCACAGCATCGTCGTGTGGGGTAAGAGCGCCGAGGCGGTGAACAGCTACGTGGCCAAGGGCAACCGCGTCT
>JAAXHX010000030.1 GCA_012270635.1 Dehalococcoidia bacterium
ACGACGTGCTGGTATGAGTCGGAGAAGCCGGCGCCCGTAGCTAAGAGAATGGTGTGCGGTGGGGTGCCGAAACGGCGCTCCATCCTGTCCAGCTCGAAACCCGCGGCGCCGTAGTCCATCACCAGGGACGGGAAGTCCCCGATCAGCTCTTCGTCCCCGATGCCTTCGAAGATGAAGGAGGTGCGCGGGTCTCGGCTCCCGGGCTCCCTGCGGTAGGGGGCGTTCACGTCGTTGCCCTGGGAGGTGAACCCGATCCCTAGCATCCGTTGGGGCGCCCGGCCCCTGTCCCGCCATATCCCTCCCGGCTCGCCGGTGAAGCTGATGCGGGTCTCGCCCGCGTTGGCTCGCCAGGTCTGGGTGCCTCCCCAGCGTCGTATCTCTATCGTGTGCCCCGATTCCGGGTCCAGGGCCGTGACCCAGTAGAAGCCGTTGCCGCCCAGGTACATCAGCCTCCCACCGTCATGCAGGTAGGTCTCCATGGCGTCCAGCATGGCGATGGACCAGTACTCCGGGTGAGAGCCGGTCAGGACCACCCTGTAGGGCTTGAGGAGGTCGAGACCCTCGGCGTGCAGGTCATGGTCGGTTATGACGTCGTACTCCTGACCCGTGGCTTCGAGCCAGTCTACGAGATGGAGGTCGGCGCTGAGCTGGTGAGGGCTTCCCTTACCCGAGGACAGCCCCACCGAGTAGTACCCCGGACGCATGTTTACTATGGGCCTGAGCCACGATGAATGGCATATCCCCGACCCGTCCGTATGGGAGTTGTAGAGGCTTACCAACCCGTTGTCGACGATGTAGTGGTCCTCCGGCTTGACGGGATACTTGAAGTCCGGCACGAAGTAGTCGGAGAAATTGCCCGCCGTATCCTCCGTGTGGCGGCCATTTCCGTAGGCCATGTAGCTGAAGGTGGGGATGAGGAGGGCGGCGGGTGCGTTGGGAGCGCCGGTCTGGGGGCGAACGAAGAAAGGGACGTGGTCGGTGGCGTCTCCGGCCTGGAGCCGGGCTGCATAGACGCCGCTCTTCATGGCGTCGGGGATGGTGAACTCGAAGTCTGTGTCCCAACCCGCGTCGTCCAGGTCGTCGTCGTGGAAGTGGATAGCCCCGTATTCCTCGGGGCAGAGGGGGAAGGTGTTGTCTCGGCCCGTCCAGTTGTGACCCGTCATGGCGCGTGTCGGTCGGTTGACGGTCCGGCCGTGATGACCTTTGGGGGACCTGTCCGTGATTTTGGTGGAGCCGATGTCCCTGGAGAAGTCCCAGTCCCCGAGCAGCTTCGACCCGAAGGAAGAGGCCGGCGCCCCGCTCTTCAGCGACGAGAAGTCCCCGGCGTACAGGCCCGAGTCGAAGAGCCTTGGGTTGTCTATCTTCCCGTTGAAGTGGCCCCCGGTGATCAGCCTGCCCTCGGCGGCGCCGTTGTAGTACGCCGCCATGATCAGAGGCGCGTCCGTAGCCCCGGGCCCCGATGGCACATTCACCCAGCGGGTCACGTTGTGCAGCCCCCCGCTGGGCCACGGGGGCACAGACTCCTGGCTGATGACCACCGTATGGGTGGCGGCGTCGAAGCTGGCCGCCACGAAATACCATACCCCGTAGTGGAGCGGGACCTCGGTGCTCACGTCGACCACCGAGTCCTCCCCGTCCCCAAGCCGGAAGCTGAGGCATGCCTTCTCGTCGATGAACAGCCCGTACCCTCGGGACTCGGGCCCTGACCACTTGGCCACGATGCCCTGACGCCCCTTGTCGGGAGTGGTGGGAAAGATCCAGGCCTGGATGGTTACGGACTTAACGCTGCGGAGGGAAGGACTGTCCGGGACCAGTGCATAGGAACCTTTCCTGATCGCCTGCTCCCGACCGGGGTATTCTCCGTTGACCGGCGAGTCGAAGAGCTTTTCCTTGAGCCCCGGCCCCGCAGGATTGGGGTCCCCATGGATCAGCCTGACGATATCGGCGCGGTAGGTCGGGTGGCGGGAGCTGACCATGAACTTCAAGGTCTCCCCGACCTTCACGCTGGGCCTGTCCGTGTAACCTACTACGTCCATGTGCTTCCCTTGGGTCGTAGATGGGCCTCGCCGCCATTATATAGATGAGGAGACCAAATTGTGCGCTATAGCCAATCTTGCAGTAGGGGGACGAGCAACCTAGCTCAACGGCGATTTCTCAGCACGTGATAACAGACTGCCTTACGAAGCCCTTGGTTTGAAGGGATTAGGCTCGACAGTAGATAATTTCTCAATGATGCGTGCCAACTGTTCTGCGGTGTAATAATCTATTAGTACATCTGCCACATGGTCGACGTTGTCGCTGAGGGTGACACTTTTCCTGGGTTGGGCAATGGGAATCCCCGCTTCTCTAGCGGCGGATCGAACACTATCAAACTCGCCGTTAGTAATCCTTAGCAGAATGTCCGGATGATCTTTCGCTATTAAACCAAGAAGATCTTTGCTATCCTTATTCGTGTTGCCTCGTCTCTGTAAAGCTTTGGCCTGGGCCGCGAGAGTCTGGACCTTCATCCGCTTTTGGGCGTCCTTAGTATCTCCGACTTCCACCTGCTTGAGCATCTCATCCTTACTGCCATACGGTTTATCTGGCGGCACCTTATCCCAAATGAGGTGTTCTTCAGCCTCTTCCAATATCGCCATATAGTGTGCGTAGTTTAGGTGAAGGCTGCTCCACATGTGTTGAAGGGCACTAATGGTCTGCCAACACCAATCAGTGGACCCAGGTTCTTTTGCAGCCCTGGGCCCTTCCATACTGGCCAAGTCCTGCTCAGAGAAAGTGTCAGCCATTTCCTTCTAACTCCTCGGTTAGTGTTCTCATTAGTGAGGCAACATCTTCTAGTGTGTAATCCACTGGTTTCTTATGAGGAATTCCATTCATATCCTTGTGCCAAAACATTACATCCCGCACTTTAGAACCGAAGTCAGGGTCGCCTGGCTTATAAGGCCTGCCTAATCTTTTAATGGCAACCTTTTTGGCGAGCTTATTGATTTCTGTCTGATCCGCCTTCTGTACCGCATTGCCGTCTTCTACTATTGCCCTTGGCGAGTCAGCAACTTCGGAGATGGAGCTATTAGGCCTATTCTCTGGCATCTCTAAAGCACGCCGAAGGGCAGGTAAAGCCTTTTCAACATCAGGGTGGGACATTAGGCGCTGAAGTGGAGGCATTGCTCCGAACACTCGCTGCACGACAGACAAGGTGTCTCCGGGAGATACCTGCATATTGGTGTCAGAGTAGAAATCGGCGTTTCTTACGGCATCCACCGTATAGCCTTCCTGCGTTGGCGGTGTAACATCTCCAGCAGTTGCCCGTACAGTCTTTACATATTCCACGTTGGTCAAACTGGTCTCACCGTGTTGATCTGCGATGAAGTTCTGCCATAATGCTGCACCTAAAATGTCATCAGGGGTAATGTATACGGCCGTCATCTGCACATCGTCCGGTTCGGGACTTGTACGCCAGACCCTTGCAACTCGTGCGACCCTTTGGACATATGCCGCAGGAGTGCGCACAACTGACAAGTCCATTTCAACCTTCAACCTTGGAACGTCGTATCCTAGGGCACCCATTTGCTTAACTACCAGAATGTCTCCCTCGCCGTTCTGAAAGCGCTGAAGTGCCTTGACTCCTTCACTGGAGGCAGCTGATGTAGCTATCACGCACTTGAATTGGGGAGCTATTCTCCCGAATACTTCCACTACCCGCCGTGCGTGGTAGTTGTCACCTTCATCCTCGTTGGGACGGTCGTTGCCCACAAATACGATAGCTGCAGATTCCGGGGCGTCCTTCTGGCGATCCAATAGTTGGGTGTGCAAAACATCGCAGAAATACTCGATAACCTTCTCTTCCCGTAACATTTCTCCCAAACGTCCCGCCACCCGTGAAGGTGATAATTTAGAGAGGGTGTCACACCCCCTGCCTTCCCCGGTAACTCGGTCAAACGTACTAAGGTCGAAATCGTATGCTAGCCGAGTCATTTTGCAGAGAGCCGGAGGATTGTCTAAATCCCACGATTGCCGCAGAGAATACTCAAAATCTGGAACGAGTCGCAGCACTGATCTGTGGCCTTCGTATATGTCTACTACATCTTTGCCATGCGATTCCCTGCGGTTGCGAGAAAGAGTAACCGGCATCGTTTCGGTTACCTCGAAGTCGAAGCCTTCAATCCGCCTTGAGTCGGCCCTGTAAGGTGTCCCCGTTAACAGAACGATGATAGCACCTGCTTCCTTCAAATGTCTGGTGGTGCTTCCCCACTCGTTCTGATCACTGCCAGTATGTGCCTCGTCTACAAAGATAATAGGAGGGACACCTTGTTGTTTCTTTTCCCACAATACCCATTCGATGAGTCTTCGCACATTAGCGTTGGCCATCTGTATTGTCATGGAAACAAAGGCAGCATTTGCGTGACGTGTAGGAGGGAACGGTGACCCAGGAGCGGTGGTCACCTCATAAGTTTGAATTTTGGAACCGAGTACCGGCGGCAAATTGTATCGGTCTGCTGCCTCCTGCATCATCTTTTGATTGATGATTTGCTTACGAAGTGCTTCCGCTGGTTCCAGAATAAGTGCCCTACTAATCTGTTTTTGCAGCATCAATAGGACCGAGGACACCCGAATAACATCTGACTTGCCGTAGCCAGGTGGCAATACGATTGCTATGTTATGTTTTCCGTTTCTCACGCACTGGAGGATTACATCAATGGCATCACGCTGACCAGGACGTAATCTTTCACGGTTTATGGATACCAAATCGCTCGTCATTCGACTTCCCTTCTTCAGATTGCAATTAGGGCAAAGAGCTTGCATCTCAAAGGCATTAGTAGTTCTAGATACTGCCCAAGGAACAATGTGGTCTGCATGCCAACCAGTTTCCAATTGAATACCACAAGCCTGGCAACACCCACCTGCTGACTCATAGAGCATGTTCCTTAGGTCGGTTGACCTCAAGTAACGGTTGTTAGTCACGTGCCTTTGCTAATGCAATGCGAGTTTAATCTGGTGCCGAAGCCCGGACTCGAACCGGGACAGGGTTTCCCCCAACGGTTTTTGAGACCGTCGCGTCTGCCTATTCCGCCACTTCGGCCCGACCCCTCCGGCGAGGGCGAGATATGGTGCCGAGGGCCAGACTTGAACTGGCGACACACGGATTTTCAGTCCGTTGCTCTACCAACTGAGCTACCTCGGCCTGCTCAATATGTTAACACACCCCCCTACTCCGTCAATCGAGACGCAACACCCCTGTGCTATAATTTCCCTGCCTAAATTCCCGTTCGATTCCCGGCGCTTGCCACCTTCCTCGAACCAAGGAGCAGTGTGTGCCCAAGTCCCTCTGCGTCGCTTCCCTGTCCACCGGTGACGGCAAGACCTCCATCATCGCCGCCCTCGCCCGACGCTGGCAGGCCATGGGCAAGGCCGTCCACTGTCCAGGCCCCACTGACACCCCGGATGTCGACTCCGACATCTTATTGCTCGAAGGCGCAGATGCAGGGACGGACAGCCCTTCCGTGCTGGTCGTAGGTTTTTCCCGGGACATGGACGTCGACGCCGTGAAATCGGCGGCGGACGTATTGGGCGACGGACTGGCAGGGGTGATAGTCAACCGAGTCCCGAGCCTCGGGGCCCGGCTGGCGGAGGAGTCCTTGAAGCCTGCGCTGGAGTCGGCGGGTCTTCGAGCTCTGGGCCTCGTGCCCGAGAGCAGGGCCCTGTTCGGCGTCACCGTCGCCGATCTCGTCGAACGTCTGGAGGGTCGCTACGCCCTAGAGGGCGAGGGCCGGGACCTGTTGGTTGAGCACGTGATGGTCGGGGCCAACGTCCTGGACGCCGAAGACTTCCCAGCAGGCCCCGAATACTTCGGCCAGAGGGACAGGAAGGCCGTCATTGCCAAGGGAGACCGCCCCGACTTCCAGTGGGCAGCCATGGACACCCCGACCCGCTGCCTGATCCTCACCGGTGACTTCGAGCCGATCCCCTACGTCTTGGAGAAGGCCAAAGAACTGAAGGTACCCATCGCCGTAGTCGAGAAAGACACCCTCGACACCCTGGACGCCGTCGAGGAGATACTCTCGGGGCCCGGGCTGGACGGCGAGGCCAAGCTCCGGGAGTTCACCGAGCTGGTGGAAAGCTCCGTCGATGTGTCGGCCCTTGACGAGGCCCTGGGCATCGGCTGACCCGTTCCCTCTGCCCAGCGAATCCCCACGGTTGTCAGAGTTCGCCGCGATTTATATAATGCGTGCTCTGCGCAACGCAAATCCATAACGGGGGGCGGGTGATTGAATGTCCTAGGCAACCACCTACTGCTGGAATTGAAGAACTGCGACAGCGTCGTCCTGGACGACCTGTCTTTTGTTAGAGAAGCTCTCATGTCCGCCGCCGAGGAGATGGGGGCCCGAATCCTCGGAGAATCCTTCCACAAATTCCATCCCCAGGGGGTGACCGGCGTGGTGCCCATCTCCGAGTCCCACCTTTGCATCCACACCTGGCCCGAGCATGGATACGCCGCCGTTGACGTGTTCACCTGCGGCCAGGCTTTCGACCCCCACCGTGC
Organism: Dehalococcoidia bacterium; assembly: GCA_012270635.1. The sequence continues at coordinate 6,539 of JAAXHX010000030.1, forward strand.
CGCCGAGATCCTCATCGACAAATTCGGGTGCAAGGACCCTTCCATGATAATCGTCAAGAGGGGAGTCCTGGCCCCTAGCCCCGTGGCCCTCGGCTCCTAGCCCAGGCCCTTTTGCCCTATAGAAGGGGGAGCGATGACCAGGGACCCCAGCACCTGGTTCAGGGAGTCGGTTTCCGAGCACCTGTACCAGGAATGCAAGATATCGGGGGTGGTCTACTCGGGGCAGAGTCGATACCAGACCATCGAAATAGTCGACACCCTCCCCTTTGGCCGAACCCTCATCCTCGATGGCAAGACCCAGTCCTCGGAGACCGACGAGTTCATCTACCACGAGACGCTCGTCCACCCCGCCATGATCACCCACCCCGCTCCCGAGCGCGTCTTCATTGCCGGCGGCGGCGAGGGCGCCACCCTCCGGGAAGTCCTCTATCATCGGAGCGTTAAGCAGGCGGTTATGGTAGACATCGACCGGGACGTGGTTGAGGCCTCCCGGCAGCACCTCCCTGCCTGGCATGACGGAGCCTTCGACGACCCCCGTACCACCCTTCTCCACCAGGATGCCAAGGAATATCTTGAAGAGACCGATTCTACCTTCGACGTTATCTTCATCGACCTGTCAGACCCCGTGGAGGGGAACCCCTCTGCTCTGCTCTTTACCGAAAGGTTCTTCGGCGTGGTGCGGGACCGGCTGGCCCCCGGCGGCATCGTAGCCCTCCAGGCCGAGACCGTAGACTACGGCCGCACGGCGGCCTTCACCGCCATCTGCCACACCTTGGCCCAGGTCTTCGACAAGGTGCTGCCCTATCACACAGGCGTCCCGAGCTTCAGCGGCGACTGGGGTTTCGCCACGGCCAGCCCGACCCTCGACCCCACCACTCTCTCGGAAGCCGACGTTGACTCGGCGTTGGCCAGCCGGCTAACCAAGCCCTGCCGGGCCTACGACGGTCTCACCCACCAGGGTCTCTTCCTGCTCCCCCGCCTGCTCCGCGA
>JAAXHX010000031.1 GCA_012270635.1 Dehalococcoidia bacterium
GGTGGCGTTGAGGCTGAACTCATCGTCGATCATGGCCTCGATGCCGGCGACTATGACGGGCATGTAGTCGGGGAGGCAGCCCGCCATGACGGCGTTGACGGCAACCTTCTCGGCGGTTATGGGGATGGCGCCGACGGGCACGACGCCGATCACGTCGGCGGGGCGGAGGTTGACGCGGTCTAGGAACTCGGCGACGCGGTCGGGGGTGGGGGGAACTACGGGAAGGCCGTCGGTGAGGCCCTGGTCGAAATAGAACTCGACGGCCTCAAGGTAGTCGAGGGTCTGATGGGGGTTGGATAACAAGCCGTTCTTCCTCCACACACGCCCGGGAGCGCCGACGAGATTATAGCACCCCCCTTGCCGGGCGGCTGATAGAATAGGGCCGGAGGGCCGATTGCCATGGATGCGTTGATAGAAAACGCGGTTGTGATCACGTGCGATGACGAGGGCTCCGTCATAGAGAACGGGGCGATTGCGGTGCTGGGGAAGAGGATAGAGGATGTTGGGGAGTCGGGGGAGATGAGGAGGAAATACGAGAGCCTGGACAGGATCGACGCCTCGGGGCGGGCCGTGCTGCCGGGATTCATCAACGCGCACACTCACTCGGTGCTCACGGTGCTTCGGGGCACGGTGGAGGACATGGGCGGGGACGCGATTTACGGGTACATGTCGCCTATCTCCTTTGCCATGACGGACGAGGACCGGCGGGCGATGAACGCCCTGGGGTGCCTGGAGGCTATGAAGTCGGGGACGACGACGATGGTGGACCCGTTCCGGCACGTATACACCTACGCGCAGACCATGGCGGACTCGGGGCTGAGGCTATTCCTGAGCGAAAGCTGCGCCGACGCCCTGAACCTCAAGATCCGCTACGGCATATACGAATACTCGGAGGAGTGGGGGCAGCAGTTCCTGGACAGGGCCGAGAGGCTCATCGAGGAGTTTCACGGGATGGACGGGGGCCGGGTGCAGTGCCAGGTGGCGGCCCACGCCCCCGACAACTGCTCGCCGTTGATGCTCAGAAAGCTGCTCGACCTGTCGGAGAGGCATGGGCTGAGGCGGACGGTGCACCTGGCGCAGAGCGCGAAAGAGATGACGCAGGTGAGGTCGGTCAGCGGGAAATCGTCGGCGGCGTATCTGCGGGACAACGGATGGCTTGGGAGGGACGTGTTGGCGGCGCACTGGTTCTTCTGCGACGAGGCGGACGTGGATATCCTTGCGGAGACGGGGACGAACATGGCCCACTGCCCGGCGCCGAGCGCGCGCACGGGTCGGTATCCGCTCCCGGAGATGCGGAAGATCACGGACTCGGGGGTGAACGTGACCCTGGGCACGGACAACATGAGCGAGAACATGTTCCAGGCGCTGAACATCGGCATAGTCCTGAACCGGGGACTGCGGGAGGGCTCCCCACCCACCCCCACCCCCCAGACCATGCTGGACTGGGCGACGTTGAACGGGGCTAGGGCGTTGGGGCTGGAGCAGGAGCTCGGGTCCATAGAGCAGGGGAAGTATGCGGACCTGACCTTCGTGGACCTGGGTCGGGCGCACCTGGTCCCGGCCATAAGCCCGGTGTCGAACCTGGTGCACTACGGAGAGACGGCGGACGTGGAATCAGTTATGGTAGGCGGCGAGTTCGTGATGCGCCAGGGCAAGGCATTGACCATGGACGAGGGAGAGGTGATGGAGAATGCCCGGAAAGCGTCGCTGAGGGTCTGGGAGCAGTTCCGACAAAGCTACCCCGACATATATGTGCCCGCCTACCCGGGCCCAGACTTCCCGAAGGCGCAGCAAGACCGGTAGCCACAAAGGTCCGTATCGCAAGGAGACAGAATGGCGGAAAGACGGCTCATCAACCCGGCCAACTGGCCTTACTTCGACCACTCTAAGATGCCCTACTCGCTGGCGGCAGAGAAGGACGGGATCCTGTTTCTATCGGGGCAGACGGCGGAGCGGGAGAATCCCGCGACGGGAAAAATCGAATGCATGGGCGATGCGGTGGAGCAGATGGACGTGATCATGGAGAAGCACAAGCTCCTGATCGAGGTCTCGGGGGGGAAGCCGGAGGACATGACAAACCGCACAGTCTTCACGTCGGCGGCGGGGAGTCCCCCCTTGTCGCACTACAAGAGGGCCTTCCGTTCGTCCCCCACGGTCAGTCCCAAGACCTGGCGCAAGAATTTCGGGCCGAACTATGCGCCGGGCACGGGCCTGTACATGCAAGGTAACCTGAATCTGAATGCCATCTGGAGCGTCGACCTTGTGCTGGACATAAGCCCCGGCGAGAAGAGGTACATCAATCCCGGGTTCCCACCCTCGCCGGAGAAGTCCATAGCGTCTTACGAAAGCGGGACCAACCGGCCCGGCGTTCTGAAGAACGATATCCTCTGGACTGCCGGTCAGGCGCCCTGGTACATCGATGAAAACGACGAGCGCGCCTGCCCGTGGTCCCTGGCAGACCAGACCCGATACCTGTTCGAGAAGTTCGAGATGATCCTGGCAGAGGGCGGGGCGACGCCGGAGGACGTGATAATGACCCGGGACTACATCATTCCCGCGGCCCGGCCCTTCTACAGGGCGACGGCGGACCTGAGGAGGGAGTTCTTCGGGGAGGAATTCCCGGCGTCCACTGGGGTCGTGTGCCTGGCGCTGAACGCCCCGGAGTGGATGATAGAGATCAACATGGTGGCGGTGAAGAAGGGAAAGAAGGAGACGGTGCTCGCGGAGCGGGCCCACGCGCAGGGGATCACCTTCCTGCCGGGCGTGAAGAAGGGCAACCTGTTCTTCGTATCTGGTACGACGGGGCATCACCCGGAGACGGGGGCACTGGCCATAGGGGACCTGGAGGCCCAGACCCGACAGACGTATCTGAACATAGCCGAGGTGCTGGAGGCCGGGGGCGCGGGCTTCAAGGACGTGCTCAAGGTCACCGACTACATAGATGAGGCGGCCCTGCCCAACTACCACAAGGCGATAGACGTGCGTCGGGAGTTCTTTGGGTCGGAGCTTCCGGCGGCCACCACGACGGTGTGTAACCGGCTACTGGACCCCCAGGCCCTCATAGAAGTCGAGGCGATAGCTGTCATCGGGTGAGGGGGCCGGCATGAAGATCGAGAACGTCAAGTCGCACCTGGTCTACTCCAAGGGCCACAGGGCGGGGATGATCGGCGGCAAGAATTGGCTGTTCGTCAAGGTGGAGACGGACGAGGGCATCCACGGCTGGGGAGAGGCCTACACCCAGCTAGACCGAGATCGGGCCATCCAGGTCCACGTGGAGGAGCTGGGCCGGTACCTGGTGGGCCGGGACCCGTTCAACATAAAGCACACGACGCAGATGGCCTACGACGACTATGCGGGGCGCAGGGGGTCGATGGAGTTCTACTGCGCCCTGAGCGGCATCGAGCAGGCTATGTGGGACATCGTGGGGAAGAAGCTGGGGGTACCGGTGTACCAGCTGCTCGGCGGGGCGTGCCGGGACAGGATACGGGTCTACGCCAACGGCTGGTACGGTGGGGCAAAAGACCCGGAGGACTACGCGACGATGGCTCGGGAGGTGGTGGAGCAGGGGTTCACGGCGTTGAAGTTCGACCCCTTTCCCGGGCCGTGGCGGCTGTACGTGGACCGGGAAATCGAGGAGGCTGCGGTGGACAACGTTGCGGCGGTGAGGGGGGCGGTGGGTGAGAACGTGGACATACTCATCGAGGTGCACAGGCGGCTATCGCCGATGAACGCGGTCCGGATGGCGAAGCAGGTGGAACGGTTCAGGCCGTTCTGGTACGAGGAGCCCGTGCCGTCGGAGAACCTCCGGGCCCTGGCCGAGGTGAGGTCGGAGATCGGGGTTCCGGTGGTGACGGGCGAGGCCCTCTACGGGAAGGCAGCGTTTCGGGAGGTGTTCGATTCCAGGGCCGCTGACATCATCAATCCGGATGTGGCGAACTGCGGCGGCATCCTGGAGCTGAAGGAGATAGCGGCGATGGCCGAGCCCCACTACGTGGCGGTCTCGCCGCACAACTACAACAGCACGTCCGTGGCGCTGGCGTCGACGGTACAGGTGTCGGCGTGCATACCGAACTTCCTGATAACGGAGTATTTCATCAACTTCGCCGAGAAGGCCAACGACATAGCGGTAGAGCCGATAGAGGTGAAGGACGGGTATATCGACCTGCCCCGGGCGCCGGGGTTGGGCATCGAGCTTGACGAGGGTAAACTGGAGGCGGAGGGGTATTTTAGGCCGCCGCCCCGGGGGCTGAGGACTTACGAGGAAGAGGGCCCTTAGGCGAGTCCGGGGAGGGGATGTCCCTCCTCTCCACCCCAAGAAGATGAATTGTCAAAAATTGCATGGCAATTTTTGACAATTCTTTCCCAGTGGGGGAGGGGAGAGAAAAGCAGATTAGAAGTGTGTGCCGTCGGGTGGGGAGTTTCGGGAGTGTTGGGGTAACGAAAAGAGGATGGTATAGAATAAGGTCTAAACCATCGGATACCGGGAAGCGAGACCCGGGGTTGACCCAGGTGGGAGGCAATATGATCGATTCAGCGATGGCGCCGGAAGCGGAGGACGTCGGGAACATAGTTGGGTTGGAGCACGTGAATTTGACGGTGCCCGACCAGTCGACGGCGACGGCTTTCTACCTGAGCGCGTTGGGCGGGACCCGGGACCCATACCTTATGGTCGGGGTGGAGAACATGTGGGTGAACCTGGGGGACCAACAGTTCCACCTGCCGACCAGCGAGGCCCAGCGCCTGCGGGGGCACGTCGGGTTGGTGACCCCTAGCCTGGACACGCTCAGGGAGCGGCTCTCGGGGGTGGAGGAGAGGTTGTCGGGGACGGAGTTCGGGTGGTGGGATAAGGGGTGTTGCATAGAGGTGACGGGACCGTGGGGGAACTCGTTCCGGTGCTACGACGCTGGGTCGAGGAAGTTCGGAGAGATGTCGCTTGGGATACCGTATGTGGAATTCGATGTGCCTGCGGGGTCGTCGGCGGGGATAGCGACATTCTACCGACAGGTCATGGGGGCGCCGACGGAGATGTCGGACGGGATGGCCCGAGTGAGCGTTGGGGCGGGTCAGGAGCTGCGGTTCAATGAGTCGCACGGTGAGATACCGGAGTACGACGGGCACCATATTGCGATATACGTGGCGGGGTTCTCGGGGCCGTATGGGGCGCTGGCGGAGCGAGGGTTGATCACGGAGGAAATACGGAACCATCAGTTCCGGTTCCAGCAGATAGTTGACCCGGAGTCGGGAGAGGGGCTGTTTGAGATCGAACACGAGGTGCGGAGCATGAAGCACCCGATGTACGGTCGGGACCTGGTGAATCGGAACCCGGGGCAGGACCTGGGCGCGTACGTGAGGGGCGGGGACGCAGTTTACCTGTAGGCGGCCTCCGCCCGGTCTTCAGGTTCAGATGAGGGGGAGGGGATGGATTCCGGCTCGGGGGCGGAATGACGGAAAGAAGGCGGTGGAATGGTGGGGAGGGGGTTAGTCCTGGCCGAAGCGGAGGGCCCGGCCGGGGAGTTGGCCCGAGTGTCGGCCTTCGTCCACGACGACCTTTCCATTGACTATGACGTACGGGATGCCGAGAGGAAACTGCTTGGGCTTCTCGCGGGTGGCGGGGGCTTTGACGGTCTCGGGGTTGAAGACGACGATGTCGGCCTTGTAGCCGTCTCGGAGGAGGCCCCGAGACTTGAGGCCGAGGCGCTGGGCGGGGAATGAGGTCATCTTGCGGATGGCCTCGGGGAGTTGGAGCTGCTTTTCGGCGCGGACGTGCTCGGCTAGGATGACGGGGAAGCAGCCGTAGGTGCGAGGACTGGGGAACTCGCCCATGAGAACGGCGTCGCTGCCGACCATGCCGCAGGGGTGGGATACGAAGACGGGCAGGGTCTGAGCGTTGGTGCCGAGACCCACGATGCAGAGGTCGAGGCCGTCGTCGAGAATCAGGTCTAGGAAAGCTTCGACGGGGTCCTGGCCGCGCATCTTGCCTACTTCCACGACGGATAAGCCCTCGTACTGCTTGTTGTGCTCCTTCTGGAAGTTGGTGAGCCAGTTGCCGGCGGGGTTCCGGTGACCGGCGGCCATGTCGGAGATGACGCGGGCGCGTTCGTCGGGGTTGGATAGGGCGTCGAAGATGCGCTCGGGGCCGCCGTCCATGGTCCAGAGGGGGAGCTCGATGGTGGCCCGGGTGCTGGAGTAGATGTAGGGGTAGCAATCGAAGGTGACGTCCATGCCCTCGGCCCGGGCGTCTTCGACGATGCCGATGTAGTCGAGGT
>JAAXHX010000032.1 GCA_012270635.1 Dehalococcoidia bacterium
GTCCTGATCTCCGGCGAGAACCTGTAGAGGAGGTGGAACAGCGTCGAGCTGTAGCCCCCCATAAGGGTGCCGGACAGGCTGAGGGACTTGCCGCAGGCATCGGCGAGGATTCCGGCGGCGATGCCCTGGGCCGAGCCGCGCCCCTTGTACTCATGCACCTCGTCGGTGATGAGCAGGTCGAAGAACCCTCCCATGTGGTTCTTCACGTAGTCCGCGAGCGGATAGCGCTTGGGGCCGGACTTGTCGGCCTGCCAGAGGGGTGAGCCGCAGCCTGAGCAGGTGCGCTTCCTCCGGTTCAGGTCGGCGTCGGTCAGGGGCACGCCGTCCTTGTCCACGATTTGGGCGGTGCAGTCGGGACAGCAGGGGACCCGGAACGGCTCCCCCGTCTCCTCGTCCCGCACCAGCCTGCCCTTGGAGGTTGCCCACCGCTCCATCACGGCGGCCTTCCAGCGGTAGGACAGCTTCGCCCTCTCTCTCGACATCACGGCGAACAGGGGGCCGGAGCCGATGGAGAGCCTGAGTTTCTCCAGGTCGGTGATGGAGGTGACGATGGCGGCCCTCGCCAAAGGAACCGTCTCCTCAACTTCCCGCTTCCACTTGGACACCAGGTGAGGCGGGCAGATTATGAGCACCCTCTGGAAGCCCGCCATGTACGCGGCTGCGGCTCCAATGAACGTTTTTCCTGTACCCATTTCGCCGACGACAGTGGTGCCCCGGTGGGCTTCGAGGGAGAGGGCCGCTCCCCTGATGGCGTCGGCCTGCGCCCCCAGGGGGGTGCGGAGCAGGCGGGGGAGCGTGCCCCCGTTCTCCGAGGGCCGGTAGAGCGGCGGATAGGACTCAACCACCCTCTGGGCGATGGCGTCGCGGTACGTGTCGATGAACTCTCCGAGGTTCATTTGATTCTCCTTCCTTCATGGGATGTGTTCCGTCCGATGACCCCGCATCGAGTACGGGGCAGGCTTAGCGAGGCGCAGGGGCCTCGTGGGGTGCGGATCGATGGCGAGCCGTCTAGACGGCATCCGGCAGGGAATTCCTCTTCTTAGCGTCCTCGTAGCACCGGCCCGTCAGGTGGTAGGTTTTGACCGGGGAGGCGACGGCCCTGCCGCCAATGATGTCCACCAATGCGGTCTGCATGGCCGGTTCACCGGGGAGGATGGGCTGCCCGCAGCGGCAGCAGGACTCCAACGTCATGGTCGTCTGCATCGTTCACCTTCCTTCTTTCCTTGCATATAGGGATGTGTTGCGTCCCGAAACGAGCCGAGGCCCCGCCGTCCCGTGACAGGACG
>JAAXHX010000033.1 GCA_012270635.1 Dehalococcoidia bacterium
GGCTCGACGGGCAACATATTCTTCAAACCCGAGGACGCCCTGATCATCAGGGAGGCCCTGGGGTCCAAGGTCTGGGACTACAGTGGCAACGAGTACATAGACTACCTGCTGGGGTCGGGGCCCATGCTGGTAGGGCACTCCCACCCGGACGTGGTGGCGGCGGTCTCGGAGGTGATAGGCAAGGGCAGCACCTACTTCTCGACCAACGGCTCCGCCGTGGAGCTGGCGGAGGAGATGGTCAACGCTGTCCCGTGCGCCGAGCAGGTGCGGTTCATCTCCAGCGGCTCCGAGGCGACCTACTTTGCGATGAAGGCGGCCCGGGCCTTCCGGGGTCGGGACAAGGTGCTGAAGTTCGAGGGCGGTTACCACGGCACCAACGACTACGCCCTGATGAGCGTCACCCCCACCGAGATGCGGGAGTTCCCGCGCCCGAGCCGCAACTCCGCCGGCATTCCCGCCGTCCTGGAGGACGAGGTCTTGGTCTGCCCCTTCAACGACCTCGAGACCACCACGGCGGTGATAGAGAAGCACCACGACCAGCTGGGCGCCGTCATCACCGAGTGCTGTCAGAGGATCATCCCCCCCACGCCCGGGTTTTTGCAGGGCCTCCGGGAGGTGACGAGCCACTACCAGATCCCCCTGATATTCGATGAAGTGGTAACCGGGTTCCGGTGGTCCTACGGCGGCGCCCAAGAGTACTATGGAGTCACCCCCGACATGGCCACCTTCGGGAAGGCCGTGGGCGGCGGGTACCCGCTCTCGGCAGTGGCGGGCCGAGAAGAGATCATGCGGGTCTTCGACCCGGTGTCCAAGGAGGACGGGACCTTCGTCCCAGGGGTCGGTACCCTGAGCGGCAACCCCATAGCGGCGACGGCCGGCCTGGCCACCCTCAAGATTCTGAAGGCGCAGGGCGGCATAGACCGGATTTGGGAAACGGGCAATCGCCTGATGACCGAGCTGGACCGGATGTTGAAGGAGAAGGAGATACGGGGCACGGTGGTCGGGGAGGCGCCCTGCTTTGACGTCTACTTCGGGGTGGACGAGGTGAACAACTACCGGGATACGATGAAGGCCGACAACGCCATGATGGCCCGGTTCAACCACGCCATGCTGGACTCCGGCATCCTCAAGGGGGACTCCAAGTATTACATAGCCAGCGCCCACACCGACGAGGACGTCGCCAAGACCATCGAGGCGATGGACTACTCCCTGGACCAGGCCCGCGGCTAGCCGTCTCCCATAGCCCGCATACCCTGGTCGACCGTCGGCAAATGCCCGTCCGAGGCGTGAGCGCGGATCATGTCCAGGGCTGCTATTGAGAAACCGAGGACGCTGTATGCCTGATGCAGACTTGATGGGAAAAGCTCAGACCGTCCTGGGCCCCGTGCCCGCGGAAGAGCTTGGCATTTCCCTCACCCACGAGCACCTGCTGATCGATCTCGGTTCGACGTTCAGCCCCCCTGATGACGCTACCAGCTACTCCCATGCCTACCAACCGGTCACCCTGGATAACCTTTGGTGGGTCCGGTACAACTACGGCGGCAACAAGGACAACATGGAGCTGCTGGACGAGGACACTGCCATCTCGGAGGCCGCGCGGTTCAAGCGGGCCGGGGGCCGCACCATAGTGGACGCCACCAGCGTCGGGATCAAGCGAGACCCCCTCGGCCTGGCGCGCATCGCGCGGGCCACGGGGCTGAACGTGATAATGGGCTCCGGCTACTACGTCCACGACTACCACCCGAAGAGCATCGCCGGTAAGTCAGAGGATTCGATAGTGGAAGAGATTGTGGAGGACATCACCGAGGGAGTGGGAGAGACCGGCGTCCGGGCGGGGGTGATTGGCGAGGTGGGGTGCTCCTGGCCCCTGGAGGAGAACGAACGCAAGAGCCTGCGGGCCGCCGCCCGAGCCCAGCGGTTGGCGGGAGCGCCTCTGCTGATTCACCCGGGCCGCAACCCCCAGGCCCCGCTGCAGATAATGGAGATAGTCCGGGAGTCGGGCGGGGATCCTGCTCGAACCATCATGAGTCACGTCGACCGCACGATCTTCGATAACGACACCCTGGACAAGCTCGCCGAGACGGGCTGCTTCATAGAGTTCGACCTCTTCGGCTCGGAGACCACCTTCTACCCCTTCTCGCCCATCGACATGCCCAATGACGGCAGGAGGCTGGACTATTTCCTGCACCTCAGGAACGAAGGTCGGCTGGGCCAGGCCCTCATGGCCCACGATATTTGCAACAAGCACCGGCTCACGAGGTACGGGGGGCACGGCTACGCCCATATCCTGGAGAACGTGATGCCGATTATGCGCCGAAAGGGGTTCCTCGCAGAGGAGATAGACCGGATACTGGTCGGGAATCCGGCAAGGGCCCTGGCCTTTTCAAGCCCCGGGTAGGGCGGCGACGGGCCGTTAGCTATCCAAGAGAACATTACAAGGAGTGAAACATGCCGAACTACGTTGTTTTGGGGAACTACACGGACAAGGGCATCCAGGCGGTCAAGGGAGCGCCGGACAGGATGTCGGGGGCGGCGGCCAGGGTGGAGGCGATGGGTGGCAAGATAGAAGCCATATACTTCACCCTGGGCATGTACGATTTCGTGGGCATCTTTGAGTTCCCCGATGACGAGACCATGCTCTCCTTCTCCATGCTCACGGGTCGGGAGGGAAACATCCGGTTCACGACTCTCAAGGCCTTCCCAAAAGCCCAGGCGGTGGAGATAATCGGGAAGCTGGGGTGAGCTTCCGGAGGGCGGTCCCTTCGCTTAAGAAAGCGTCGACCGTCTGCGCGGCCCTCTTCGGTGTAGTCCTAACGCTGGCGTTAACCTCCTGCGGCCAACCCGCAACCGACACCGCGGAACCGTGCCCAACCCCCCCACCCGTTTACAGCGGGCCAAACCCCGTGGAAACGTTCATAGGACACTCTGATGTGATAGCGGTCGGCACGGTCGGCGAAGGCCAACCGGAGCTCCAGGCAGGACGCAGCTTGTATCGGGACTGGGAACTGAGCATAGAGCAGTATGTCACCGAGCCCTTGCCCTACGACACGCTGACGATTCGCACGTTCACCGGGGCTTTGGACTCGGCAGGCAACGTAATGCCGGTCAAGTCCCCGACTCTCGCGCAGGGACAACGGGCGCTGCTGTTCCTCAAAAAAGATTGGGACGAGCCGCCCCTGGCCGACCATGAGTTCACCATCGTAGACCTGTACGGCGGTACATTCTGGATAAGGGATGGCCGGGTGAACATACGCTATTTCGATGAAGCGGAGGAAACCGAAAAAGAGTTGGAGGATGTCATAGACCGGATTATGGACGTCGCAGCCCGTTGCTGAGCGCGCTGGCGGGGGCTCGGATGGCTGGCAGTGGGCCCCCATTCCGTCCGATTACGGCGCTATCTGCCAGCCTTTCCCACGAGCCAGACCAGCTTGACCGGGCAGGCGGTTCGTGCTAGCATCCGTCACTGAATAAAGGCACTGCGGTGGCTATAGCGAGGTGGGCCCACCCGTTCTCATTCCGAACACGGAAGTGAAACACCTCTGCGCCGACGATACTAGAGGGGCAACCCTCCGCGGAAAATAGGACGCTGCCGGGTGCCTTTTTCCTTTGGCCCTCGCACCCTTTCCACCCCACGAGCCTCTTTTCAAATACTGCCGTTACGTTCGAGACCCTAAGGAGCAGCACCATGGCTTCCTCCCCTACATCGTCCGAACGGTTCGACCGGCTGCAGCAGATGGCCGTCGACCACTTCTGGCCCCACTCGCAGCAGGTGGCGGAGCTCTCGCAGCCCGGGGGCCTTCACGTTGTGGAGAGAGGAGAGGGATGTTGGGTGGAGGACATCCACGGCAACCGCTATTTCGACCTTATTTCGGGGATGCAGCTTCAGAACGTGGGATACGGGCGCCGGGAGATAGCCGAGGCCGTGTACGAGCAGCTGGTGAAGATCAACTACGCCCCCGAACACACAACCAACGAACCAGCCCTCCGGCTGGTCGACAGGCTCGCATCCCTCGCCCCGGACAAGGAGTCCCGGGTATTCTTGGTCAGCGGGGGGTCGGAGGGCATCGAGACGGGCCTGAAGATGGCAAAGAAGTACCACAAGCTGCGGGGCGAACCGGGCCGCTACAAGGTGATAAGCAGGACGGGCTCCTATCACGGCGGCACCCTGGCGACCATCAGCCTGGGCGGCGGGGCCGGGGCGGGAGACAAGGACTTCGGACCCCTGATGCCGGGCAACGTCCACGTCTCCATGCCGAACCCCTACCGGTGCCTGTATTGCAGCCAAAAGGTCGAGTGCTCCCTGGAATGCGGTCGAGACGTGGAGAGAGCCATATTGGACGAGGGCCCCGAGCTGGTGGCCGCATTTGTCGCCGAACCCCTGTCTGCCGCCACCTGCACGGTCCCCCATCCCGACTACTGGCCCACCGTTCGGTCCATATGCGACCGCTACGGCGTCGTAATAATTGCCGATGAGGTGGTCACAGGATTCGGGAGGACGGGCAAGATGTTCGCGTCGGACCACTGGGGTCTCGTGCCGGACATATTGGTCGGGGCGAAGGGCCTTTCCAGCGGGTACCAGCCCATCGGCGCGGCCATCGCCTCAAAGCGAGTCGCCGACACCTTCGTAGGCGGCGACCGGGAGATGTTCCGTCACATCTTCACCTTCGGCGGGCATCCGGCGGCGAGCGCCGCGGCCCTGGCGAACCTTGACATCCTCGAGAGGGAAGGTCTCGTCGAGAACTCAGCCAAAATGGGGGCCTACCTCTACGACCAGCTCCAGACCCTCTACGAACATCCCATAGTGGGCGACGTCCGGGGGGGCTTGGGCCTGCTCTGTGGAATCGAGCTGGTGAAAGACCGGGCCACGAGGGAGCGGTTCCCCTCCGACGCGGGGCTCGGGCGGAAGGCAACGGCGGCGTTTCTGCGGCATGGCCTCCTCGCCCGACAGAGGGGAGACATCATATTCCTGATTCCACCGCTGATAGTGACCCGTGACGAGATCGACTACGTGGTCGGGCAGGTGAACAAGGTCCTCTCCGACGTGGAGCGGGATCTGGTCTAAGCTCATCCGGGTCTCCGTGATATACTCACCGGCGTGAGCCCTGCGCCCTGACGCCCTCCCACAATCTTCTTGAACGAGAATCGCATGACGGATAATCGCGATCTAAACCGAGTGAAGAAAACCCTGGCTACCGCCGACGGCCCTGTTGTCTACTACGACCTGAACGCCGCCGCTGACTCCCTTGGCATCGACCTTGCCTCGCTGCCTTTCACGATACGGGTACTGCTGGAGAACGTGCTGCGCCATTGCGGCGACGGCGCCGTTACCGAGGAGGACGTGGCGGCGGTAGGTCGGTGGACGCCTAGGGATGCCGGGAGAAGCGACATTCCCTTCATGCCCTCCCGAGTCCTGATGCAGGACTTCACCGGCGTGCCGGCGATAGTCGACCTGACGGCGATGCGGGCCGAGGTGGCGAGGCGGGGAGGAGACCCCGAGAAGATCAACCCCATCGTTCCGGTAGACCTGGTCATCGACCACTCGGTGCAGGTGGACTTCGCGGGGATGTCCACCGCCATGGCCCAAAACGTAGACCGGGAATACGAACGAAACGCCGAGCGGTACGGCCTCCTGCGCTGGGCGCAGGAGGCCTTTGACAACCTGCGGGTCGTGCCGCCCGGCGCGGGAATAGTGCACCAGGTCAACCTCGAATACCTGGCCACGGTAGTCGTCTCCCGGGGGGTGAATGGCGAGTCGGTGGCCTTCCCCGACACGCTCATCGGCACCGACTCCCACACGACGATGATAAACGGGCTCGGGGTCCTGGGGTGGGGTGTTGGCGGCATCGAGGCCGAGGCGGTCCTGCTGGGTCAGCCTTACTACATGCTGCTGCCCGACGTGGTGGGGTTCCGACTCACCGGAAGCCTGCCCGAAGGGGCCACGGCCACGGACCTGGTGCTCACGGTGGTGCAGATGCTGAGGCAGCATGGGGTTGTCGGTAAGTTCGTCGAGTTCTGCGGGCCGGGCCTATCCAGCCTGTCCCTCCCTGACCGGGCGACGATTGCCAACATGGCCCCCGAGTACGGGGCCACGGTCGGGTTCTTCCCCACGGACGCCGAGACCCTGGACTATCTGTCGGGGACCGGCAGGGAGGACGAACAGGTCGGGTTGGTGGAGGAATACTCCAGGGCCCAGGGGCTGTTCCGCACCGACACATCCCCCGACCCCCTCTTCTCCGACCTGCTGGAGCTGGACCTGTCCCAGGTGGAGCCCAGTCTGGCGGGGCCGAAGAGGCCCCAGGACAAGGTGCGGCTCCGAGACATGAGGGAGGTCTTCGTCAACAACCTGAGAGACGTGTACGGCAAGGAATGGGTCGCCTCCAACGGAGGCGCTTCGCAAGACGGGCTGGACCACGGGTCGGTGGTGATCGCCGCCATAACCAGCTGCACCAACACCTCGAACCCGTCGGTGATGGTGGGAGCGGGACTACTGGCGAGAAAGGCCGTCGAACGGGGACTCGAGACCAAGCCCTGGGTGAAGACCAGCATGGCCCCCGGCTCCCGCGTCGTCGAGGACTACCTGTCGGCCTCGGGAGTTCTGAAGTACCTGGAGGAACTGCGGTTTCACATCGTGGGGTACGGCTGCACCACCTGCATAGGAAACAGCGGGCCCCTGTCCGAACCGGTGTCGGAGGAGATAGCCCGGGGCGACCTGGTGGCAGCTTCGGTGCTGAGCGGCAACCGGAACTTCGAGGGTCGGGTGCATCCGGCGGTCAAGGCGAACTACCTGGCCTCGCCGATGCTGGTAGTGGCCTTTGCCCTCGCAGGGCGGGTGGACATCGACCTTACCAGCGAACCCCTTGGGACCGACTCCACCGGTCAACCCGTTTATCTGAAGGACCTGTGGCCGAGCCAGGACGAGGTGCGGGCCAGCCTCGCCGAGGCCCTCCGCCCCGAGGTGTTCCGGGAGCGGTACGGCAAGGTATTCGATGGCGACCGGAGATGGCGGGGCCTGGACGTTCCGGAGGGGGCCATCTACCGGTGGGACCGGGACTCGACGTACGTGAAGGAGCTGCCGATCTTCCGCAACCTCCCAGACTCGCCTGCTGAGGTACAAGACATACGGAAAGCCCGGGTGTTGGTGAAAGTCGGGGACTCGATTACGACGGACCACATTTCGCCTGCAGGGCGCATCCAGGCCAAGAGCCCCGCCGGCCACTACCTGATCGACAGGAACGTTCCCGTCGGTCAGTTCAACGCCTACGGCGCCCGACGGGGCAACCACGAGGTGATGATGCGGGGAACCTTCGCCAACGTGCGGCTGAGAAACCAGCTTGCTCCGGGCACCGAGGGGGGATGGACGCGGCGCCTGCCCGACGGGATGGAGATGAACATCTTCGAGGCGTCAGAGGAGTACAAGAGGGAAGGGACGCCGACCATGGTGCTGGCGGGTAAGGAGTACGGGTCGGGGAGCTCTCGGGACTGGGCGGCCAAGGGCCCGTACCTCCTGGGCATAAAGGCCACCCTGGCAGAGAGCTACGAGAGAATCCATCGCAGCAACCTGGTCGGCATGGGGGTGCTGCCTCTCCAGTACAAGCCGGACGACAACGCCGAGAGCCTCGGCCTCACCGGAGAGGAGATGTACGACATAGAGGGGATAGCCGACGGGTTGTCGGTGGGGAAGGAGCTAAAAGTCACCGCCAGGTCGGGGGATGGGGCTGTAAAATCTTTTTCCGTAATCGCCCGGATAGACGTGCCGGTAGAGCTGGAATACTACCGGCACGGCGGCGTGCTCCAATACGTCCTCCGACAGCTAACGGCGACCAGCGGCCAGGGTGCAGACCGCTCTTAGCCCAGACCCCTTGGGACTGTAACCAGGGGAACTGTGCCCGAAGTATCCGTGGTAGCGCCAGCCATCTCCAGATCGAACATGCGCTGGAGGTTAAGCCAAAACTCGGGGGTCATTTCCAGGGCCTTGCCGATGCGGAGCGCCGTAGCGGCGGTGATAGGCCGTCGGCCGTGAACGATTTCATTTATGGTAGTGGAGGAACGCCTATGGTCACGGCGAGGCGGTATTGACTAACGCCCACTCATCAATGATTTCCGCCAGGTGATCTCCAGGGTGTGTAGGTGCGCTGATGTCCATAATTGAAGGTCCGTTCCGGGGAGCCAGCACCCGCTCCTAGTAAGTCATGGAGTCCTCATCCTCGATTTCGAGGATCATCTCGATCTCGATGCAGCCGTTGCCCGGCAGCCCCGAGAACCCCACCGCCGACCGCGCGTGTCGGCCCTTCTCCCCGAACACCTCTACCAGGAGGTCGGAGCAGCCGTTGGCTACCGCGGGATGCTGGGAGAACCCAACCGCACCGTTGACCATGCACAGCAGCTTCACCACCTGCTTCACCCTGTCCAAGTCGCCGATGGCGTCCTTCACGGAGCCCAAAAGGGCGATGGCCGTCTTCCGGGCAGCTTGGTAGCCTTCCTCGACGGTCACGTCCGTGCCCAGCTGCCCCAGGGCCTGCTTCAGATCGCCAATGTGCCCCGAGACGTAGAGGAGGTTCCCTGTCCGTACGCTCGGGACGTAGTTGCCGACCGGCGTTCTCACTTCGGGAAGGGTGATGCCCAATTCTTGCAGTCGTTGCTCGACCTTCATGTCGGACCTCCGTAAACGGCGTGATGTTTGCACCCGGCCACCCGATTCTAACACGCCAATCTTCAGAGTTGTCACTGGGCAGGGCCTTTGTTAGCATTGCTTCATCATTGGTCTTGATGAACACATATTGGGCCGATCCAGCCAAGGAGGAGCGTAATGAGCAAATTTAGAGGGATTTTCACACCCGTCTGCACCCCGTTCTCGCCCGGAGACCAGAGTATCGACGAGGGGAGCCTGAGGCGTCTCATCGACTTCCAATTGGAGAACGGCGTCCACGGCATCATCCCGTGCGGCGGCACCGGCGAGTTCGCAGCGCTGAGCTTCGAGGAGCGGAAGCGGGTAACCGAGATCACGGTAGAGCAGGTGGCTGGTCGGGCGCCGGTGATGGCCCATACGGGCGCGTGCAGCACCCGGGAAGTCATCGAGCTCAGCAAGCACGCCGAGGCGGTCGGGTGCGAGGCCCTTATGATAGTGCCTCCCTTCTATGAGGTGCCCAGCACCGACGAGCTCGTCGACCACTACCAGGCCGTCAACGACGCCGTGCGCCTGCCCATCATGGTCTACAATATTCCCGCCCACTCCAAGGTGAACCTCACCCCCGAGGTCCTGGCGAGGCTGGTGGAAATCCCCAACGTGCAGATGATCAAGGACTCCACCGGAGACCTGGTCCAGTTCCAGCGCGTCCTGGAGGAGAGATCGGAAGACCTGATCATCTTCAACGGCTCGGACACGGGGTCCTTCGCGGGGCTTCTCCACGGGGCCAGGGGCTGCGTCTGGGGAGTCGCCAACGCGACCCCCGGGCTCTGCGTCGAGCTCTACGAGCTGGTGGTCGAAAAGCGGGACTGGCACGCGGCGCGGGAGCTGTGGAAGCCGCTATACCGCCTGAACCACTTCTTCGAGACCGAAGGCTACGCCGCCACGGCCAAGGCGGCCACAGCAATGGCCGGTGTCGACATTGGAGTGCCCCGGGCCCCGTTCAGGCCCCTGACGGCGGAGCAGGAGGGGAGGCTCGAAGGGCTGATGCGGGACCTGGGCGTCCTGAGCCGGGAGCCGGCGCCGGCAGTGGGCTGACCCCCGACTTCTTGATCAAGCCATTAACGAAATTGGCGGCTGCGCTGAGCGCAGCCGCCAATTTACTTCTTGGTACTGGGGAACGGGTCAATCGTTGAGGTTGAAGAGGCGCACGACGTTATCGTGGACACAGGCCTTCTTCACGTCCTCGGGGAGGCCGGCGAAGGTCTTTTCGATGACCGCCTGGGAGTCGGGCCAGGAGCCGTCGCGGTGGGGGTAGTCGGTGGACCACATGATGTTGTCCAGGTAGCCCAGCTCCCACATCGCCTTGGTGCCCCAATAGTCGATGATGAAGCTGGCGTAGACCTGGCGCTTGAAGTACTCGGAGGGGGGAATTGAGAGCTCCAGTCCGGTGAGGCGACGGTCGTAGGAGTAGTCCATACGCTCAAGCATGAAAGGGAGCCAGCCGATGCCGCTTTCGCCGAGGATGGCCTTGAGCCTGGGGTGCCGTTCCAGGACTCCGGAGAAGATGAGGGCGCAGAGCACCTCGTCGGCGCGGGAGGGGGCGATGACGAGGTTGACGGCGGCGGCGGAAGGGTGGTCCTTGTCGGAAAAGGTGGTGGAGATGTTGAAAGCGTGGAATGACAGGGGAAGCTGGGTGTCCTCTCCCGCCTCCCAGAGGGGCTCCCACTCGTCGCTCCAGAAGGGGTGGGACATGGTGGCGGGGGCGAACTCGGCGCCGCGCACCCCGATTTCGGAGAGGCGGGTCAGCTCTGCGCCGGCGACCTTGCCATCATGATTGGGGATCTCGCCCAGGGGGACCAGCCAGTCGGGGTCGTGCTGCTGCCACTCGGATATGTAGTCGTTATAGGCGCGGTAGGTGGCGCTCAGCGCCTCCTTGTCGTCGAAGCTGCGGTCCGTGCTGAGGATACCGTAGATAACCTCGGCGTCGACCCCGTCCCGCTCCTGGTCCGCCCTTCTCATCCGGTAGTCGGAGCATCGGAGGTCGCCGAGGGTGAAGCCTTCCCGTTCGAGCGTCTCGCCCCGCTGGCCAGCGTTGACTCCCGGGCCGTACCAGCCGGCGCGGGTCATGATGCGGTCCCCGACCATCCAGTAGTTGCCGTCAGCCCTGGATTCGACGTACGGGACCTTGTCCCTCCACTCGGCCGGGGCCCTGGACGTAAAGGCGTCGTGGGGCAGCCATTGCAAGTCGAGGTGGCTGTCGGCAGAAATAATCCGGTATCCCATCCCGTTCACCCCCTACATCTAGTCGATTGGGTAAAGACCGGTCCACTCACCGTGGGTAGATTGCCATTGTTACCCCAATGAGCGCTGAGGTCAAGGCAAGAAAGGGCTTCCCGTACAACCAAATTGTACGCTCGTGTTAGAATGCCGCATCCCCCATAAGTGCGGAGAGGCATAGCCCATCTTGTCCAGCGAACGCCACACGGCGGACAGGGTCCGTCATTTTACCGAGTCGATAATCCGGGACATGACCCGGATCAACAACAACTTGGGCGGCGTCAACATGGCCCAGGGGTTCCCGGACTTCCCTCCACCCCCCGCCCTCATCGAGGCGGCGGAGCAGGCGCTGGGGGGCGATTTCCACCAGTACGCCAACACCTGGGGCGCAGGGCCCCTGCGGGAGGCGATAGCCGAAAAGTTCGGGTGGTACAACGGCCTGAGCCCCGAACCCGACGCTCACGTCACTGTGACCTGCGGCGGCACCGAGGCGATGATGGCGACGATGCTCGGGCTGGTGGACCCGGGAGACGAGATAGTAATCTTCGAGCCGTTCTACGAAAACTACGGCCCGGACACGTTGATTTCGGGGGGGAAGCCCGTCTACGTACCCCTGCACCGGGTCGGCGATTCCTTCAAGTTCGACCCCCACGAGCTAAGGAGCGCCTTTTCGGAGAGGACCAAGGCCGTGGTCATCACAACGCCTCACAACCCCTCCGGCAAGGTCTATTCCGACGACGAGCTGGGCGCCATAGCCGAGCTTTGCCAGGAGTTCGACGCCCTGGTCTTCTCCGACGAGCCCTACGAACACATCATCTTCGACGGGCTGGCCCACCGGAGCATAGCCTCGCTTCCCGGAATGGCGGAACGCACGGTTACGGTGAACAGCGTGTCCAAGACCTACAGCGTGACGGGGTGGCGGATCGGGTGGGCGATAGTGATGGACGCCACCCTGTGCACGGCCATACGTCGGGCCCACGACTTCCTTACCGTCGGGGCGGCGCATCCGCTGCAGATAGCCGCGGCCAGGGGCATGGGGTTCCCGCAGAGCTACTACGACGGCCTCGCCGCGGAATACCAGGCCCGCCGGGATGCGACGCTATCGATATTGAAGGACGCCGGATTCAACTACGTGACTCCGCAGGGCGCCTACTACGTGATGACCGAATACCCGGACTGCGGCTACGACGACGATCTTGCCTTCGCCATGTTCATGGCCGAGACCATAGGCGTGACACCGGTGCCGGGTCGGGCGTTCTACCACCGTCCCGAACTGGGCAAGAATTTCGTGCGGTTTGCCTTTCCGAAGAAACTGGATACCCTTGAGATCGTCCGGGAGCGGATGTCCCGGATGAACGAGTTTAGAAAATAGGCCCACCCGCTACTGATTTGAGGAACCTGCCATGATCAAGGAAGACCGCCTGGTCAAGACGTTTTGCGATCTGGTCCAGATTGACAGCCCGTCCGACGAGGAGGAGGAAGTTGCGCAGGACCTGTCCAGGAGGCTGGAAGCCCTGGGATTCGAGACGCTGAGGGACGGTCACGGGAACCTGATAGCGCGGGAGGAGGGCAAAAACCCGCTGTTGCTATCGGCGCACATGGACACGGTGGAGCCGGGCCGGGGGATCAAGCCCAAGGTAGAGGGGGACCGGATCGTCTCCGACGG
>JAAXHX010000034.1:0-6060 GCA_012270635.1 Dehalococcoidia bacterium
GTGCCCTTGAACTCTTCGTAGATGACCTCGTCCATACGGGAGCCGGTGTCGACCAGGCAAGTGCCTATGATGGTTAGGGAGCCACCTTCTTCGCAGTTGCGGGCAGCGCCGAAGAACTGCTTGGGCGGATAGAGGGCTACGGGGTCTATGCCGCCGGAGAGGGTGCGCCCGCTGGTGGGTATGGCGAGGTTGTAGGCCCGGGTTAGTCTGGTGATGGAATCGAGGAGGATAACGACATCCTCCCCGACCTCTACCAGGCGCTTGGCCCGGGCCAGGGCCACCTCGGCGACCTTGGTGTGGTCCTCGACCGGCTCGTCGAAGGTGGAGGAGATGACTTCGCCGTTGACGGACCTCTTCATGTCGGTGACCTCCTCGGGGCGCTCGCCGATGAGGACTACCATGAGCCGGATGTCGGTGTAGTTGGTGGTGATGCCGTTGGCAATGTGCTTGAGGAGGATGGTCTTGCCGGCCTTGGGGGGCGAGACAATGAGGCCGCGCTGTCCCCTACCGATGGGAGACATGATGGTCAACAGCCTGCCGGAGAGGCCGTTGTTGGGTGCCTCGAGGTTGATGAGCTTCTCCGGAAAGATGGGGGTGAGGTCGTCAAAGGAGGGACGGATTTTAGCGATGTTGGGGTCAGTGCCGTTGATAGACTCCACGCGAAGGAGACCGTAGAACTTCTCGCTGTCCTTGGGCGGTCGGATCTGACCGGTGACGTGGTCTCCGGTGCGAAGGCCGAAGCGGCGGATCTGGGACTGGGAGACGTAGACGTCGTTCACGCCGGCCTTCAGGCCATCGTGGCGCAGGAAGCCGTATCCCTCGTCGGCGAGGGCCAGGGTGCCGCCGGAGACGATGACGTAGTGGTCGTCGAGGCGGGAGGGCAGGAGGCGGAATATGAGCTCGCTCTTCTTGAGGGAGGCGTAGCCGTTGATGTTGGCCTCCCTGGCGAGCTCCACGAGGCGTTCGCGGGGAAGGGCCTCCAGGTCCGCTATATCAATGCGCGTGGGTTCGGAGAGTATGGTGGGACTCACTGCGGGGGGGGGTCTCCTTTTCATGGGATGCTCGGGGGGTGTCGGGGGGATGCGGGTTGGGAATACCGGGAAGCTAGACTCGGACCAGGCCGCGCCAGTCATCTATAAAACGTTTCAGGCCTAAATCGGTTAGGGGGTGCTGGAACATTTGCTTGAATACCTTGTATGGCAGGGTCGACACGTGGGCGCCGGCCAGGGCGGCTTGGACGACGTGCTGGGGATGGCGGAGGCTGGCGGCCAGGACCTTGGCTTTCAGGTCCTGCTTCTTGAAGACCTTGACCATGTCGGCTACGACGACCATGCCGTCGTTCCCGGCGTCGTCCAGCCTGCCGACGAAGGGACTTATGTAGGTTGCGCCGGCCAGGGCCCCGAGGAGGGCCTGGTTGACGGAGAAGGTTAGGGTCTGGTTCACGGCGATGCCCTCGCCGGAGAGGACGGAGATGGCCTGGAGTCCCTCCTCTCCGATGGGCACCTTCACCACGACGTTCGGGGCCCAGGTGGCGATCTCTCGGCCCTCCTCGATCATTTCCTCGGCATTGAGGCTGAGGACCTCAGCGTTGACGGGGCCGTCGACCAGGGAGCATATCTCCATGACGGCGGCGCGCAAGTCCAGGTGACCGGCCTTCGCGGCCAGGGAGGGGTTGGTGGTCACGCCGGAGATGACGCCGTACCGGGAGGCTTCCCGAATTTCTTCTATGTCCGCGGTGTCAAGCCAAATCTGCATGGCTGCATCCTCATATATTGTAAACTA
This sequence comes from Dehalococcoidia bacterium, assembly GCA_012270635.1. The sequence continues at coordinate 1,783 of JAAXHX010000034.1, forward strand.
GCTGTAAAGCCGCCTGCCTAGCGCATGGCGGGCAAGGGCCTCTGCTCGCCTTCTCTGACCACTTTCCGGGCCACGGACACGAACTCCCTGAAGAGGGGGTGGGGGCGTTCGGGGCGGGAGCGGAACTCGGGGTGGAACTGGCTCCCGACCATGAAGGGGTGGCCGTCCACCTCGGCTATTTCCACCAGGTCCCCGTCGGGGGAGAGGCCGCTGAAGATCATTCCCCTGTTCTCCAGCAGGTCCCTGTAGGCGTTGTTGATCTCGAAGCGGTGGCGGTGGCGCTCCTGGACCACGTGGCCGTCGTAGGCCCGCTCGGCCCAGGTGCCGGGGACGGCCTTGCAGGGGTAGGAGCCGAGGCGCATGGTGCCGCCCATGTCCTTCACGTTCTTCTGGTCAGGCATGAGGTATACGACGGGCTCCCCCGTCTCGACGTCGAACTCGGTGGAGTTGGGCTCGGAGGAGCCGAGGACGTGGCGGGTGTATTCGATGACCATGACCTGCATCCCGAGACAGAGGCCTAGGTAGGGTATCTCCCGCTCCCGGGCGTAGCGGGCGGTCTTGATCATCCCCTCCACGCCCCGGGGACCGAAGCCGCCGGGCACGATTATCCCCCTCACGGACTGCAGGTATTCGTGGACGCCGTTCAACTCCAGGTCCTCCGAGCGGACCCATGACACGTCCACGTCGCACCCGTGAAAGAGGCCCGCGTGATGAAGGGCTTCCCGTACGGAGCAGTAGGAGTCCGGGAGCTCGACGTACTTGCCAACGATGGCGATGGGCACCGACTCCTTGGGTTGCTTGATCCGGTCGACCATGTCGGCCCAGCCGTCGAGGTCCGGCGCATCGGCGGCGTGAAGGTCGAGCTTGTCGATGATGAGCCTGCCGATGCCCTGCTCCTGGAGCAGCATGGGCACCTCGTAGATGGTGTCGACGGTGGGAGCGGCGATAACGGCACGGGGTTCGACGTCGCAGAACAGGGTGATCTTGTCCTTGATCTCCTGGGGAACGGGATAGTCGCTGCGGCAGAGGATGACGTCGGGCTGGAGGCCAATGCTGCGAAGCTCCTTGACGCTGTGCTGGGTCGGCTTGGTCTTGAGCTCCGAGGTGGCCGAGATATAGGGGAGAAGGGTCACGTGGATATTGAGGACGTTTTCGCGACCGATGTCGTTCCGCATCTGCCTGATGGATTCGAGGAAGGGGAGGCTCTCGATGTCCCCGACCGTCCCACCGACCTCCACGATGACCACCTCCGCGCCGCTTTCCTCGGCGAGGCGGTGCATGCGGGCCTTGATCTCGTTGGTGACGTGGGGGACGGTCTGGATGGTCCCGCCGAGGTAGTCGCCCCGACGCTCCTTGGCGATGACGGAGCCATAGATGTCGCCAGCGGTGACGTTGGAGGAGCGGGTGAGGTCGATGTCTATGAAGCGCTCGTAGTGGCCCAGGTCCAGGTCGGTCTCGCCGCCGTCCCTGGTCACGTAGACTTCGCCGTGCTGGTAGGGGGACATGGTGCCGGGGTCGACGTTGAGGTACGGGTCTAGCTTCTGGACGGAGACGTTGATGCCGTAGCTCTTGAGGATCCGACCGATGGAGGCCACGGCGATGCCCTTGCCAACAGAGCTAACCACACCGCCGGTGACGAATATGAATTTAGCGGTCAATGCAAATCCTCTGGGACGGCGGAGACCTGAAAGAAGGGAAGAAGAGGGAGGGGAACCCGACTCGGCTCAGGGCGTATGCCGAGCCCATAGACCAGCCTTATGGGTCCGCTCAACAACAAGTCCGGGGGTTAAGAACCTACGGGTAGATTTCCAATCTCCGGCCTACACCAGGGATCGGGCCGGGGGGATGCCGGAGGAGCTGCCGTGCGGGGTGGGGATTGAAAGTCCAAGCCGGTCGACAGTCGAGCGGAATTATAGGCAGGGTCGGGTGGGATGTCAACCGGCAGGGCAATTATCCGGTTGATACAACCACCGCCTGTACATCACGTACGCTAATTTCGTCGAACGAATCCACGGCGTTGACAGCTTACCAGCGCTTTGCTAGGGTTGTCCTCGCCACAGCGACCATGCGTAACACGCATCGCAATCCTCTCGTATACCGACGCGACTTGCCGCGGGGAGTGGGGTTCTCCTGCTCCCTTGTCGTCGCGTCAGACGGGTGAAGGTCGCTGTGGCAAGTAGCCTCTGCCCCTACGGCACAAGGGAGCGCTTTCATGTTGTCACCACCTTAACGCTTCGCGTCCCCGCACCCGCGTGTCCCCATACCTTACAACTCACTATGAGGAATCCCATGGTCATAAAGATATGCATTACATTGATAGCCGCGGCGGCGCTGCTCCTGGCGGCCTGCGCTCCCTCCAGCCTCTCCGACGAAGAAGTCCGACAACTGGTCGCGGCCGAAGTGGCCAAGATCGAAGTCCCGCCCGGCCCACAGGGAGAACCCGGACCGCAGGGCGAGCCCGGGCCGCAAGGCGAGCAGGGGCCGCAAGGCCTGCAGGGAGAACAGGGCGCCCCAGGGGCCCAGGGCCAGCAGGGACAACGCGGCGCCGTCGGTCCACAAGGTCAGCAGGGTGTGGCAGCGGCACAGGGCCAGCGGGGCGCAACGGGACCACAAGGTCCGCAGGGTGTAGCCGGGAGCCCAGGGGAAAACGCCGCCGACTTCTCCCAGGTGGTCGATAGGGTGCGGGACAGCGTCGTTTTTGTGGAGACTGAAGAGAGCGATGGTTCTATATACTTCGCCACCGGGTTTTACATCGACTCTTCCGGCAGTGTCCTGACAGCGTCTCACAACGTGGATGACGCTACGTCGATAATCATAACCAATCGTGAGGGGCGTGCTACCGACTATCGTGTAAACCGGCGACTAAACCATCTTGAAGCTACTGTCATCGTCCCAAGAAGCGGCCAAGCCCAGGGCGCAATACCTGTATCCGTAGCCGACGGCTTCTCCTTGGGCGAGTCCGTCGTGGTAATCGGTCATCCAGAGAATTTCGTCGCAGACGATGCGGTGCTGGCAACGCAGGGCATAGTCAGCACCACGGAGAGAGCGCGATGGGGGGAAGCGACGATAACGGCCCTGGACATAGTTGTCCTGGACGCAATTCTCGCGCCGGGTTCCAGCGGCTCAGCGGTATTCAACGGCGAGGGGGATGTTATCGCAATTGTCAACTGGCTAGGAGACTACTTCGGTTATGCCGTGGACGTAACGGGCGAAAGTTTCAGGTGAGGATGGGAGGGCGTACCAGGAAGGGGCCGCTCATACTTCGAGAGCCTCAGCATGAGCGGCCCCACAGGGGGATGGATTCCCGATCGGAGTCGGGAATGACGGGAGTGGGGGGATGGATTCCGGCTCGGGGGCCGGAATGACGGGAAGAGCGGGGGGTAGACACGTGGGGGTTACCAACCGGCGCGTATTGGGTATGATATATACCAAAGGCTGAAGGTGGCGTATAGCCAATTAGTCGAGGCCTTGGTTATTATTGGGGTGTCGGAAGGCCCAGGAACTGAAGGCAAGGGAGGCGATATGGAAGCGGTAAAGAAACTGGGTGCGGTGTACCTGGTGGCCCTCGCCGTGGCAGTGGCCGTCTACTTCATCATCAATCCCTTCCTCCCCGACTCCTTCGACCCGCTGTCCGTCTGGGAAATCCTGGACATCCTGATGGCTGTTGCGCTGGGCATGGCCCTGCTGTTCAACGGCTACCGCAAATTCAGGGTCGGGGGCCGGGACGCTGGTGAGCCGGTAACGCGCCAGTACCTGGAAGTCAACCTGCTCTTCTACTTTACGGCGGGCCTTACCATCCTGTTCCTGCACAACTGGTTTGCGCTGCTGGGGCTCGGGCCCGACAACTTGGGAGCTTCGGACGCATCCGGGAACCACCAGAGGTGGATCATCTGGGCAGTGGTGGACGTGATTCTGCCGATAACCATCGGCGTGACGGGCTGCCACCTGTGGTTCGACTCGTCCTCGTCCAAGCCCGACTCCCAACCCCTGGACGAGGGCACGACGGCGTAAGGTGCGTGAGATAGGGCGCGTCGGGGGCGATGGGGGCCGAAGCGGGGGAGACCTACCCCTAGTCGGCAAGTTCTGTTAAAGTTTCCTGGGGGAGTCGCATGGCCGACCCAGAAGGGTTGCGACGCCAAGGCGTCGGCAGCCGGGATTTTGCAGAGAGGGGGAAGATATGGCGCTTCGCATCAACGACACGGCCCCGGATTTCACGGCGAACACCAACTCCGGCCCGGTCAACTTTCACGAGTGGATCGGCGACGGATGGGCAATGCT
>JAAXHX010000034.1:6229-9448 GCA_012270635.1 Dehalococcoidia bacterium
GGGGACTCCTCCGAAGGGAGGACCGCAGCGGACAACGCGACGGTGCGGTCGGTGTTCCTCATCGGGCCGGACAAGAAGATCAAGATGAGCCTGACCTACCCGATGAGCACAGGCCGGAACTTCGACGAGCTGCTGCGGGTGATCGACTCCTGCCAGCTGACGGCGAAGCACAAGGTTGCGACGCCCGCCAACTGGAGCCAGGGCGAAGACGTCATCATAGTGCCTGCCGTGAACAATGAGGCGGCCAAGAACCTGTTCCCGAACGGCTGGGAGACGGTGAAGCCCTACCTGCGAAAGGTCAAGGACCCGAGCGCGTAGAGAGAAACCCTCTCCACATCTGAAAAGTCGTGAAAAGCTGTCGGCGGATTGCCCCGCCGACAGCTTTTTCTTTACTAGAGCAATGACGGGAGTGCAAGGGGTGAGAAAGGGGCGCAAACGAGAATGGGTATAATGGGCGGATGATAGGGGTTTTCAGGGAGGTCAGGCCCCATCTCGGACTGCTTCTCGTACTAGCGGTTACCCTTGGCGGGCTGTTCTTCCTATTCGAGTTCTTCGGCGGCCTCACCGGCGACGGCCCCAGGGACCTGCTAACGACCAGGGACGCCGCCGATTCAACGGGGGAGATACCCAGCGGCGCAGGCCTGATTGCCGTGGCCGCACCGGCCATGAGCGTCCTGCTGGGGGTCGGGGCCCTGCTGCTGCTCAGGCGTCGGCTAAAGGTGCGCGAAGGGCGCCGGTGGTCGACGGTGGTGTTGGGCGGGGCGGCGGCGATGTTCCTGGGAGTCGGGGGGTACCTAGCCGTTTCCGCCATATTCGGCGGAGGGCAACCCTTCGGTGGAGTGGACTATGGGGAGCACGCCGTCAAGACCGAGGGTTTGAGGCCCTTGGGCCTAACCCTGCTGGCGGCCTTCATCGTATCGGTGGGACTGGTGGCCGTCACCAGGCCGAGACTCCTGCCCGTGCCCCTCGTGGCGTGGCTGACCGCGGCCCTGGTATTCGGCATGTTCGGCTCCGACGCCGTATATGGGGTCAACCTCTTCAAGCATCACTCCGTGGTGGAGACCACCCCCGAATACACCGGCGCGGTGAACGTCTACAGGCATCCCGACCAGCCGGCACCGATAGGGCAACCGGACGAGTCGGTCGATCCGGACAGGCCGTTGGGGGTGGAGGACTACGTCGACCTGCTGCTGCACGGGAGCCCGGATGAGAAAGCCAACGCCGTATCGGAGCTTGCGGGGATGGTTGACCCGGCCCTGCCCCCGCTCCTGGTCGAGGCGCTGGGAGATCCTGACGAGGACGTAAGGGCTGCCGCGGAGTCGGCTCTGATTGAAGCCTTGGACAGCGATGACCCGGAGGTGAGAGCCGCGGCGGAGTCGGCGTTGATCGAGGCGTGGGGCGATAGCGACTTGGAGGTGAAAGCAGCCGCGGAGTCGGTCCTCTCGGACGCCGGCGCGTCGATGACGCCCCTGGAAAATGGAGGCGCCCTTATCTACCTGGACGATCGGGTCTTTTGGGCGCCCGGGACGACCGCCGAAAGGGTGTCGATGCCGGAGACCAAGCCCGTGTTCAGGGTGACGGGTGCAAGCGCCACCGGATACCTGCGGACGAGCGTGGGGGACGAATACACAGGGCAAGGGTGGGGAAGGCTGGACCCCGTGGAGCTTGATTACCTGGCCAACACACCAACACATCAACTGGTGTATGCAGTGCTCGTAGAGGACGGAGAGGCGGACATCCTACCGTGGAAAGACGCGGGAGTTGCTTTCTTGCCCTGGCCCGACGCCACAGCCGAAGAAACGGTCCGCCAGCGAATAACCGTTTCCGCCTATGAACCAGACGGCAAGGTGCCCGCAGGGAGGGCGCCTATCGCCATCGGGGCGGACTTCATGGACACCGATGGACTTTACAGGCCGTTCAGCGGCACGTTCTCGACGGATGGTGAGGTCGACGAGTACGGGTGGATGAGCGCCGAGCGCCGGTTCTCTGAAGAGACTTTGCTCGGCGCGTCGGCCTACCTGGACGCCACCGCGCTCGGCCTGCCGGAAAGCGTGCCGGAAAGGGTGCGCGTGCTGGCGGAAGAGATCACCAGTGAACACGGGTCGGTGTACGAAAAAGCCAGGGCCTTAGCTTGGCATCTACGGGAGAAATACGAATACGCCTTCGCACCGGCGGACGACGGACCCCTTCCCAAAGGCGGAGATGCGGTTGACCGGTTCTTGTTCGAGACCGGGACGGGCACCGCCGGCGAATTCAGCAGTGCGTTCGTGGTAATGGCGCGGTCGGTGGGGATACCGGCGCGCGTGGTGTCGGGGTGGGTGATAAGCGAAACGGCGGGGGAGCAAACGGTGTACACGAACCAGGCGCACCAATGGGCCGAGGTGGCCTTCGAGGGGATAGGCTGGAGACGGTTTGACCCGACACCCTATAACGGAGCGCCCTTCCGGGCCAGGGTGTTGGAGGCGTGGAAGGACGAACTCGACCGGCTGGAGAACAAGCTGTTCACCAATCCCGACCAGTACGAACGCCTGGACGCCATCAATGAGATGTTGGACTACTCGGGGAGAGCGCCGGGCCAATTGAGAGACGTGAGCACGCCGTTGATCGGGGCCCTGGGCAATGACCAGGTGGCCGAGGTGCGGGCCAGAGCCGCCGAAGCCCTGGGGGATGAAGGTTACAGGAACGCTATCGATGCCCTGGTAACCGCTCTCCATGAGGACGAGTCGGAGGAGGTGCGGGCCGCAGCCGCAAAGGCCCTGGCAAAGTTGAGGGGCGACCGAGCGCTCGAGGCGTTGATAAAGGCGCTGCAGGAGGACGAGTCCGAACTCGTTAGAGGCGTCTGACTAAACTGTCTGTTGGGCCTGGGAGGCCCGAAGGCGATAGGGGCGATACTGGGCGCCCTGGCAGACCCCAGCGCGGAGGTGAGGGAGGCGGCGGCGGAAGCGTTGAAGGAGTTGGGGATCGAGGTCACCCAGCTGGAGAACGGCGGCAATGTGGTGAGGGGGGAGGACTTCGGGACCGGCTTGGGGGTGGGCATGACTGCGCTCCAGGCCTCGAAACCGCCCCACGTCCCGGTGTTCGAAGTCAGTGGCGCGGGCCACACCAGCTACCTGCGGACCGGGACCGGGGACGTGTACGAACGCGGACGCTGGAGCCAGCTGGACCCGGTCGACGTAGTCACGGGGACCAATTGGCCCTTCTCAAACGTGTTGAACGAGA
>JAAXHX010000035.1 GCA_012270635.1 Dehalococcoidia bacterium
TGAGCACCATCGACCCCAAGACGGCGGTGGACATGTACGAAAAGGCCAAGGCCGTGGGCGTCGACTACCTGGACTCGCCGATAAGCGGCGGACAGCCGGGTGGGGCGGGTACGGACGGGGCGAAGGCCGCCAACGTGACCTTCATGGTGAGCGGGGACAAGGACGCATTCGAAAAGGCCAGGCCGGTGATGGAATGCCTGGGAAAGAGGTTCTTCTTCCTGGGGGCGGCGGGAACGGGGACGAAGGTCAAGCTGCTGAGCAACTTCGTCAGTGGGATGGTCAACCTGATATCGGCGGAGGCGTTTGCGCTTGGGGCGGCGTCGGGCATCGGTCCCGGGACCCTGATGGACGTATTCGACGAGACCGACGCAAACTGCTTCTTCGTGCAGCACTACGTGAGGCCCCGCATGGAGCGGGGGGACTTCGAGCCTGGCTTCTCCGTAGACCTGCAGTACAAGGACTTGAGGCTGACCAGCGAATGGAGCCGGGAGGAAGGAGTCCCCACCCCCATCAACGATCTTGGTGTCCAGCTCTACCAGATGGCCCGGGCGGCGGGGCTGGGACACAAGGACCTGGTGGAGTCGGTGAATTTCTGGGCGCGGGTGTCGGGGGTGGAGTTGGACGCCGGCAAGCGAGAGTAAGGGTGGACGCGACCTAGAGGCCGTATAGCCGAGCGCAGTTGTCCCAGAGGATCTTTCGCAGGCTGTCGCGGGGAAAGTCCAGGGTGAGGAGCATTTCCACGGACTTGGGGTAGCGGCTGTCGGGGTGGGGGTAGTCGGTGGAGAAGACGATATTGTCATCGCCCAGCCAATCAATGGTGTATTTACCGGGCTCCTCGTCGGCCTCGACGGAGGTGAAGCACTGGCGTCGGAAGTAGTCGGAGGGCTTGATGGGCATTCTATCCTTTAGTATCGACTCCCGGTGTTCGTAGTGCTCGTCCATGCGCCATATCCAGAAGGGCGCCCAGCTGCAGTTCCCCTCCAGGAAGGCAAATCTGAGGGTGGGGAAACGTTGGGCGACGCCACCCATGATTATGGATAGGCAGGCGTACATCTGCTCGATGGGGTGGGCGGCAAGGTGCTCGGTGGTCCAGAGGTTTTCGTGGTGGCCGTCGAACCGCTCTCCCATGGCGACGGGAAGCTCGCAGGGAGTGCCCTCGTGGAAGCCGACGGCGAGGTCAAGGGCCTGGCACTCGGTCCAAAGGGGATCGTAGTAGGGATGGTTCCAGTTGCGGCCCTGGATGGGATTGGGCCGGAGGAAGACGCTCCTGAAGCCGAAGTCCCGGGCGACGCGGCGGGTCTCGGCGACGGCGGCGTCCATATTCTGGGCGGGGAGCATGCCGGAGCCGAACATCCTGTGGGGGGAGCCCTGGCAGAACTCGGCGAGCCAATCGTTGTAAGCGCGGGATATGGCGGCGGCCAGACCATCGTCCTTGTAGACCTTGGCGTGGGCGAAGAGGCCCATGGACGGGAATAAGAGGGCGAGGTCCAGCCCCTCGGTATCCATGGCCTCGACCTGGGTATCGGGGCCCCAGCCCCGGTCCTGGAAGGCGAGGAACTCATCCAGCCGGCCATAGCGCCTGGCAAGGTCGACGTACATGTCGCCTTCATCGGCGAAGTTGTCCTGGTCCCGGGCTATCACTCGGCCGTCATGCTTGAGGCGGAGGTCCATGAAGTACTCCTCCGCGCCGACGGGGGCCTGGTCCCGGAACTCGGGGGCGATGTAGGTCTGCCAGAGGTCCGCAGGCTCCATGACGTGCATGTCGCTGTCAATGACCTTGAAGCCGTCCTTGGACATTGCATTGTCCCCTTTCCGGGACATTGTCCACCCTGGCGGCGGTTACTGCAACGGCTTGATGCGCATGGCGAGGCGGGGAAGCCAGTTGCGCGGGCGGTTGGGCAGCGGCCCCCGCACAACCCGAAAGCCGGCGCGCTCGAAGAGGGGTTCGGTGCCGAAGAAGATGTTGTCTGCGCCCGTGCGTTGATTGCCGGCGCGGGGATATGCTTCGACAGCGGGAGAGCCATGTTCGAACGCATACTGGGTAGCCGCCCGGATGAGGGCCACCGCGACCCCCTGACCCCGGGCATCTTTGCGAACGGTTACGCAGGGGATTACCCATACGTCCTCATCGTCCACCGGAGGCGTGGCCCGTGACCGCACTATCCGGGTCAGCTCGCTCCTCGGAGCGACGGCAACCCAACCCACGGGCTTTTCTCCCCGGAAAGCAAGGAGGCCGGGAGCATAGGAGCGTCGAGCCAGGTCCTCCATTGCGGCGCGGCGGCGTTGAGCGCCGGAGCCCTGGCCGGGGAGCTTGCTCCATTCGGCGTCCCTGACCCGGGGAAACATGCACCAGCAACTGCTTCCCCAGCTTCCGCCGAGGACGGTGCGCATGTCATCCATAAGTTCGGGGGTCAGGGGCCGGATTTCCAGGGCGGCGGTCGAAGCGTCAGTCATGGGATTGTTCGAGAGTCTGCTCAATGGCCGGTTGCATCGCTCGATTATCGAGACCCTCGGAAACCCCGCGGAGCGAGGGTATCGATAATAGCCCAGCTTGACTTATGGGCCAATGGGGACCCGAGGCGTTGGTGGGAAGATCGAGGATTACCGGTCGGGAGGAGGCCAGAGGCCTAGTGACCGCGGTTACCAGCGGGGGCGTCGGGGCTCTTTGGGTCGGGCGCGGTCGACGGTAAGGGGTCTGCCCTTGAGCTCCTTACCGTTAAGGCCTTGTATCGCAGCTTCACCTTCGCGCTCATCCGTCATCTCGACGAAACCGAACCCGCGTGAGCGGCCGGAATAGGGGTCGGTAATCACGCGCGCCGAGTCGACGGCACCGTAAGGGTCGAAAGCTTCTTTCAGCTCCTCATCGGTGAGACTATAGGGAAGGTTGCCGACGAAAATGTTCATGAACAGGTCCTCCAGGGCCAAGTATCTCCTGCTTCTTGGTCCCCCTTCCAGGCCGGAATCAGGCGCTTACGCGCCCTTTCAGGGACGCCAAAGTCGGGGAGCATTCTACCACAGAAAAGTCATATGCAACTACTTGATGCATTTGTTACGCATTTCCCAAATACTGAACTGAGAGGCTTCGCCATTCGGGCCGAAGCCGAGCAGCGCGGGACCTGCGCCCGATTTGCGGGGAGTGAGTATAATCAGGGTAACTCCTTGGAAGGCCGACGGTCGACCTTCCCCATATCCATGAGACCGCCGAGACATTGGGGGACATCGGGACATGGGTGCGCGACGCCAGCTGATCGACGTAACTTACTCGTTCTTCGTCGCTCTCGGGATTGCTCTGATACTGATATTGATAGTCACCGCGGTCCAGGCCCAACCCGACCTGTCCCATGAGACCGCCGAGCGGATCGGCTTCCTGCTGCTCTTCCCCGTATCCATTGCCGCAATAACGGGCACCATAGGCTTCGGGCTGGCGATGATAAATTGGCGCGAGTGGAGGCTGCTGGTGTTGGCCTTCATGGAGGTGATGAGCCTGTTGAGCGCAATAACCGACGTGTCGAATGCGCTCACCTACTTCGTCATATCGATCTACCTGGCGTTAGGGTCGATATTCGCCGTGGAGTGGTTCGGGATGAGGCGGCGGCGGAGAATCTGACGTCGGGGCTAGGCCTGAAAGGCGAGCATAAGGCCGTCCCGGAGGGTGAGAAGCACGTTATTGACTCGGGGGTCGTTGGTGACGTATTCGTTGAGGGCGGCGATGGCCTTGTCGCTCTCATCCCTGGGGTCCAGCACCTTCCCCGACCACAAAGTGTTGTCCACGGCAATAACGCCGGTGGAGGACAGCAGGTCGATACATTTTACATAATAGTTCAGGTAGTTGGTCTTGTCCGCATCGATGAAGACCAGGTCGAAGGGGCCTTCCAGGGATTCCAGGGTCTCCAACGCAGGGCCGACCCTGAGATCGATTTTCTTTCCGTGGGGCGTCTTGGCGAAGAACTCGCGGGCCAGGGGGCGGGGGTATATGTCGCAGGTGATGAGCTTGCCGTCCTCGGGGAGAGCGTGGGCCATCATGAGGGCGCTGAATCCGGTGAAGGTGCCTATCTCCAGCACGCGCCTGGCCCCGGAAACGCGGATGAGGGCCTGAAGGAGGGTGCCGATGAGCCGATCGGAGAGCATTTCGGCGTCGGGGGTCGCGTCATAGGTGGCCCTTCTGAGCTCCTCCAGGATGGGGGGGAGGGGGGTGGTGTGGGCGAAGGCGTAGTCATCGATCTCTCGGGGGACAATGCCGATCATAGGTTCCTCCTGTGAGGAGTGGGGAATGAGTAAGTTTACTTCGCAATATAGCTTCAAACTCCGACTGTTGAATTGTTCTGGCAGCAAGAAGCTTCTCGTTGGACGCTTCCAGGGTCAGGACTTCCCAATGCGCCTTTTCCAGCCTATATGTTCCTTCATCGCCCAGGACTAATTTGGGCACAAGCCAGATGATGTCACCGTCCCCCAAGTCCCGACTGAAGTTTGGACTCGGCCCGCCGATGGCTTCGAAGAATGGCTGGTCTACGGCGACAGCCATTTTTGCACCCCAGCGCCTGACGGTGGGCACTTTTACTTGCAGTTGCGGCATCAAGCGTTTTGCGCTGGATGAGCGCCAGTCGGGTCTGCGGGTGTGTGAAGGATAAGGAATCGACGGGCTTTCTTCATCGAGCAATGCACGGAATTCTGATGACATGCCAGGACCCGAGAAGTAGACCGCCTGGATTTCCAAGCCGTACCACTCCAAGCGGCCCTGATCAGTCCGTGCTACCACCAAATCGATCTTACCGGCGGGCTTGCTCGTAGCGATGCTTTCCATAAAGGGAACTTCCCTCGCCATGTACATGTTCGCACGAGGGAATCCTACGATCTCGCCAAGCCACGATATCAAAAGATCGCCTTGTTCAAATCGAGCGGGACAGACTATGACAGGTCCGTCCTCGGACGCGCTTGCGTACCCGGCGCCGTCATCCCTGTAGAGTTGAATGGAGCAAACACCCCCCGATTTCCGGCATGTCGGCAGACCCTTTTGGAACGGGCAGGGCGGCAACTCATCTTTGTGATGCAATGCCGTGCTTGCCAGTTCTCGCCGTTCCGGCAAGGTCATCTCCGCAAGTCGATGCCCGTACCACTCCGCAATTCCGTATCGAGGCATCAGTTGAAAATCGGCACGCGCGTAATCAGGAGTTCCGGGACATTGGCATGATGGGTGTTCTTCATTAGCACCTGGGCAACGCTGAATCCGTAAGCTTTCACCAAGCTCAATATCTCAGGTGAGTTATCGTAAGTCATGAGGAAATTTACGTTGCTGTCTGATAGGAGATCAAAGAGGCGCTGGTGGTCGATCTCATTGAGTTTATACAACCTGGTTCCTGCCCGCTTCCCTCCCACGTTGTAGGGGGGATCGGCGAAGACCACCGTGTTCAGATCCGACGAAGACAACGCATCTTCAAGCAACGCCAGCCCATCGGCTTCGTGAAATGACAGTCGATCACGGTAATGAGATATGGCTTGAAGTCTCTTGACTATAGTTTCTGGATACCAACGCGAAGTTACACCTTTCCCATTCTCTCCGGACCGAGTCAGAGC
>JAAXHX010000036.1 GCA_012270635.1 Dehalococcoidia bacterium
GGAGAGGGCTGGGCGGCGACGGCCTCGGCCATTGCGGTCGCCACCGCTTCCTTGATCAGGGCATCCACGTCCGGGCCATCAACCGCCGCTTCGGTCCGGTTATCCGTCTCGGCTTGGTTGGTTTCGGCATCGGGGCTGGGGGACGGGGTGGGGTCCGCACCTGCACAGGACGCGGCCAAGATTAGGCCGACCAGTAGCGCCGGAAGGAAGACGACTTTGGTTTTCAACTTTGCTGCATCCCGGAGGGCAGTGCCGCAAGGCGGTCGAGGAACCCCGCCGACCTAACATCCCTCTCCAACTGATAACGGATGTAACGTCCCAAGGTCACTTCCATTTCTCTGGCCAGGCGTTCCGGGGTTACCTTTTCCGATATTTCGGACAGATCGGCCTTCCGAAGGTATCGGAGGGAGACCAGTGCGTCCCGGGATATGGGCCGCGCAGACCCGTCGCCCTCCGCGCAGGACCCGCAGACGAGGCCCCCGGCGAGGGGACTGAAGGAGGCCCCTCCCCCGACCCCCGAGGCGCGACATACGACACACGAATCGAGCTCGGGCGCGAAGCCTAGGAAGGTCAGCAGACGCAGCTCGAAGCGGCGCAGGACCAGGCCCCCGTCCCGGTTTACGGTGAGAGCTTTCAGGGTTTCCAGGAAGGCCTCGTAAAGCTCGGGGGTGGCGTCCTCCTCACCGGTGAAGAGGTCCAAGAGCTCGGCGGCGTATAGGGCCTGGGCGGTGCGGCGCAGGTCGTCCCGCAGCCCGACGAAGCTGTCGATGGGGCTGACTTGGCTGATGACGTCCAGGCTGTTGCCCCGGGCAATGAGCAGCGAGACCCGCGATAGCGGTTCGACGTGTCCACCCACCCGGCTCCTGGGCTTCAGCACCCCCTTCCCCACGACCCTCAGCTTGCCCAGAAAGGGGCTGTACACGGTCACGATCTTGTCGGCGTCGCCGAGGTTCTGGTGTCGGAGGACTATGGCCTCGGTCTTGTAGACTCGGGGTCTGGACATGGGGGGATTATACGCCGCGCCCCACGCGGAAAGATGGAGGAAATGTCGAGATATGCGGGGCGCCCCTCGATAGTTTGTGACCGGGGAGCAAGCCGGAGCCCGATCCTAGAGCGGCTGCCGTCCCTCCAGCGCCCGAGCCAGCGTTACGTCGTCGACGTACTCCAGGTCCCCGCCCGCGGGCAGCCCCCGGGCCAGGCGCGTGACCCGTATCCCGAGGGGCGATATCAGCCCGTTCAGGTACATACAGGTGGCGTCCCCCTCGATGTTCGGGTTGATGCCCAGGATGATCTCCTTCACCTGGCCGTCCCGGAGCCGGTCCAACAGCTCCTTCACCTTCAGGTCCTCCGGGGTGATGCCGTTCATCGGCGAGATGACGCCGTGAAGGACGTGGAACAACCCCTGGTACTTCCCCGACCTCTCGATGGGCAGGATATCCAAGGGCTCCTCCACAACGCAGATTTGGGACCGGTCTCGACGGAAGTCGCTGCAGAGGGGGCAGACCTCCGTCTCGGCGATGTTTTGGCACGAGCCGCAGAGGGTGGTGAGTTCCTTGACCGAGATGATGGCCTCGGACAAGGCCCGGGCCTCTTCCTCCGGCAGGCGCACCAGGTGATAGGTCAGCCGTTGGGCGGTCTTAGGCCCGATGCCCGGCAGCCGGTGAAAAGCTTCTATGAGCCGGGTCACGGCGGGGGAGGTGGGCGAGCTGGCCATGGACGCCCCCTCCGCCTACATTCCCGGTATGTTGAGGCCCGCGGTTAGGCCGCCCAGGTGACTGGAGGCCAAGCCCTGGGACTTTTCGATGGCCTCGCTGACGGCGGCCTGGACCAGGTCCTGGAGCATCTCGACGTCTTCGGGGTCCACGACCTCGGGGGAGATGGTGATGGACTTGATCTCCTGGCGGCCGTTCATCACCACTTTGACAGCCCCACCCCCGACGCTGGCCTCGACGTTCTTGTCGGCCAGCTCTTCCTGGGCCTTGGCCAGCATGGACTGTACGTCCTGCATCTGCTTCATCTGGCGCCGAAACTGCCTGTTCATAGTCTGCTCCCGGTAAACCCCCGGCCCTTAAGGCCCTCGCTCGATGATCCTGGCCCCCATGTCCAGCGCCGCTCTCACCAGGGGCCCGGGCCCCGAGTCCGCCGTCGAAGAGGCGGTCGCAGGCTCTTTGACCCGCGGCTCCTGGCGTGCGGCCTCGGGGTGTTGTCCGTAGTCGCCGTTCTGGGGAGGGGGCTCTTTTATGTTCGTGGTGGGGCTGGGGGCGGCGGGCTTGTCCTTATCGATGAGAGTGCAGCGGATACGGTAAGGCCCGCCAAAAACCTCGTTGACTTTCTTTTCCACCAGGTGGCGGTACTTGGGGTCGTCAATCTTGTCTTTGAGGAACGGGAAGGAGAAACCGATGACTAGGGTGTCTCCCTCCAGGGCTACGGGTTTCGACCCACTACGCAAAACGGCGTCCAGACTCCCCTTGGACCCGACCCCTCGGAGCGCATGGACCAGCGCCGGCCATCTCTCCTCGAAGTCTGAGATGTCACCTGCATCCTGGGAAACCGGGGTGGGCTGCGGGTCCGTGACCGGCGCGGGCCGAGGGGCCTTTTCCGCTTGCCGGGCCGTCGGCGATTGGCTGTTTGACGGGGCGCTTGTGACGGGCCGGCGCTCGGGCTCCCGCGGGGTTGGCGCAGGGGGTCTGGGCGTGGGGGCGGAGGTAGTCCGAGGCTGCGGCGCCGGCCCGGAGACCCTCGCCGCGGGCGATGAGGCAGTTTGTTCGATTGGGGGAGCGGGTTGGGAGGCGTGGAGGGCCACTTCGATCAGGGCCATCTCCAAGGACAGCGAAGCCGATGAGTCGGCCCTGATGTTGGCGTTGCTCCAAAGGGCAAGGGCCCGTTGCAGCGTTCCGATATCAGCCTTGGAGGCCTGCTCCCGGGCCCCTTCCAGTTCCTCCTCCGGCATGTCCAGTACGTCGGCGGCCCCGGCCTTTATGAGCAGCAGGGAACGCAGGTGCTCCAGCATCTCCCGGTGGAAGTGCTTCAGGTTCAACCCCTGCTCTGCGACGCCGTGTAAGGCCCTCAGGGCGGCCGGCAGGTCGCCCGAGAGCATCCCCGCAGTGATCTCCTGGAGCGGCAGCCCCGACGCTACGCCCATGAGCTCCTTCAGGTGAGCGGACTCGATGCTGACGCCGTAGGAAACGATGAGCTGCTCGAGCAGGTTCTCGGCATCCCGAAGGCTCCCCTCCGACGCCCGAACGATGGACTTCATCACCCAGGGCTCGACCTTCACGCCCTCGTCCTCGCACAGCTCGCGGAGTCGTCCCTCGACGGAGTCATGGCTGAGGCGTCGGAAGTCGAAGCGCTGGCAGCGGGAGACGATGGTGACGGGGAGCCGGTGCGCCTCGGTGGTGGCCAGGATGAAGATGACGTGACCGGGGGGCTCCTCCAGGACCTTGAGAAGGGCGTTGAAGGCCGGAGTGGTCATCATGTGGACTTCGTCGATGATGTAGACTTTGAACGGGGCCTCGGCGGGGGAGTAGTTCACCCGCTCCCGAAGCTCCCGCACCTCGTCGATGCCCCTGTTGGAAGCGGCGTCGATCTCGATGAGGTCCAGGGCGTTGCCCCGGCTGACGGCCAGGCACTGGGGGCAGTCGTTGCAGGGCTCGCCCTTGCCGTTCCTGGCGCAGTTGACGGCCTTGGCCAGGATTCGCGCCGTGCTGGTCTTCCCCGTGCCCCTCGGCCCGCAGAAGAGGTAGGCGTGGGCCACCCGACCCTGGGCCAGGGCGTTCAGAAGCGTGCGGGTAACGTGCTCCTGGCCAACCACCCCCCCGAGGGTCTGGGGCCGCCACTTCCTGTACAGCACTTCCGAGACCATCAGCTTCTCTCCGGGGACAGGGACGCTCTATCGATTCCCATGAGGCGCAGGGCCCGGGTCTCCATCTCTTTCATCAGGTCCGCCTCGGAGGGCGCTTCGTGGTCGTAGCCCAGCAGGTGGAACACGCCATGGACCGCCAGGAAGGCTATTTCGTCCCTTGTATCGTGCCCGAGGTTCTCGGCTTGGCGTCGGGCCTGGGGATAGGAGATTATCACCTCTCCTAGGTCCTGCTTGCCGCCCGGCGGGCTGACGAATCCCCCCTCCCCGACCTCCCCGCCACTCATGGCGAAGGAGAGCACGTCGGTGGCGCCCTGCTTGCCCCTGAACCTGCGGTTGAGGTCGGCGACCGTGTCGTCGCCGGTGACGGCCACGGACACTTCCACTGGGTATCGCGCCCCCTCGATTTCAAGGGCGTTGGACACGGCTTTTTCGATTAGGACTGCGTCCAATTTGTCGCGGTAAGCGGGCTCGATGAGAAGGCTCAGGTCAAGGGGAGACATGTCACCGGCGGACGGAAAACTACGGGACGATGATAGCACAGGGGGGTGGGGTGGGGAAGCCTCCGCGAACGCATAAGTTTCTTGACACTCGGTCGGGCGCAATGATAAAGTCCAAAACTGGCGCCGGTGCGGCGCAACCCTGCCAATCCCCATCATGTCTTGACTCTGTAAACGGCTGACGCCGGGGTCTCTTGTGAGGGCAGGGGGGCGAGGCGCTTATCTATACATCATCAGGCTTGGACCGAAAGATACGGTAGGCTACCCAGGGAGCAGCGATGGCCGAGGCCAAAGAAGAGATACAGCTACACCGTGGTCTTAAAGGCATCTACTTTGAAAGATCGGCCGCCTCCTTCATAGACGGCGAGGTCGGCAAGCTCCTCTACCGGGGCTATAACATCCATGACCTTGCCGAAAAGTCCACCTTCGAAGAGACCACTTATCTCCTGCTTCACGGCGTCCTGCCCACCCGCAGTCAGCTCGGTGAGGTGGACGACGCCCTGAAGTCCAGCCGTCCGGTGCCCGATGCGGCGCACCGGGTAATAGACCTGGTCAAGGACGCCCACCCCATGGACGTCCTCCGCACAGCCGTCTCCGCCCTGTCGGCCTTCGACCCCGACGTGAGCGACAATTCATCCGAGGCGAACATCCGCAAGGGCATCCGGCTCACCTCCCAGGCCGCCACCATCGTCGCGGCGCATCATCGCATAAGGCAGGGCCTGGACCCCGTGACCCCCGACCCCACCCTTGGACATGCCGCCAGCTTCCTCCATATGCTGCACGGGGAAAAACCGAGCGAAGAGGAAGCCAAGCTCATGGACGTCGACTTCATTCTTCACGCGGAGCACGGGACCAACGCCTCGGCCTTCGCGGCCAGGGTCTGTGCCAGCACCATCTCGGACCTGCACTCGGCGGTGGTTACGGGCATCGCGGTGCTAAAGGGTCCCGCGCATGGCGGCGCCGCCGAGGCCGCCCAGACGATGACCCAGGCCATAGGCTCCCCCGACAACGCGGAGTCCTACGTCCGGGACACTATCAAGAACGGCGGCCGGATAATGGGGTTCGGGCACCGGGTATACAAGGCGGAGGACCCCCGGGCGGGTCACCTACGAGAGAGGTCCCGGGCCCTGGGGCAGAAGATGGGACAGCCGGAGTGGTACCAGATCCTGACCCGCGTCGAGGAGGCCATGGCCCCCTACCGAAAGCGCGGGGTGTTCGTGAACGTGGACTTCTACGCCGGGTCCATATACCACCTTCTCGGCATCCCCGACGACCTGTTCATCCCACTGTTCGCCATGGGGCGCATACCCGGATGGACGTTACAGGTCGTCGAGCAGCATGAGAAGAACATCCTTATCCGGCCCCTGGCGGAGTACACGGGCCCCATGGACCTGGAGTACGTGCCCCTGGACCAGCGGGGCTAGCCGACGCCCTTCCTTGCTCGCCGTCAGTCTGCCCGGGTAGGCAAGGCGGACTCAATCTCAGGAACCAGTTCGGGTAGGTCTTCAACCAGGGTTTGCCAGAGCACGTCGAGATTGATGTCGAAATAGGCGTGTATTAGCCGGTGGCGCATCCCTATCACCGCTGTCCAGGGAATCGACGGCAAGTCTCTACGGGTCAATTCGGAAATTCTGTATGCCGCCTCCCCGATGATCTCCACTTCCTTGACCAGTGATAGAACAGGCATTCGATTATCATCAAGGTCGGGCCGGGAACGCCCCTGGACGAAAGACAGCGCTTCCCGAGCCGCGTCCAACATGTGCCGCAGGCGTACTTCGTCAGCGCTGTCCATACTGTACTTCAGCCTCTTCAATCACTTGGCGACGAAAATAGAGGCTCAGGTCTTCAGGCGTACGAAGATCGACATTCCGCTTACCAAACAGGGGGGATAGCTCTTGTTCCAGGCGGCTAATCCCCAGCAGCCCGGGAGTACGGCCTTCCTCGAATTCAACGAGCACGTCGATATCGCTCTCGGGCCCAAATTCGAGGCGCAGCGCCGACCCATATACGGCCAAGCGTTTTATGCCTCTAGCGCTGCACAGGGATGCGAGTTGGTCTTTCTGAATGGAAACCTGCGGGTTCATCCGTTGCCTTCGGTCGCAACCAGCCATAACCAGGATATATCATGAACGGGGCCACTATAAGATATCATTGAAGAATGTCGGGCTCCAACCTTACGCGGCCCTTTGTGCTATCATTTGCCCGGCTGTTCTCAGCAACCATTACCGTCACAACCGTGGGAGGAAACTAAAGATGGCAGACCAGATCCAGGCAGGGCAGGAAGCCCCCGATTTCACGCTCCAGGGCACCAAGGGAGGGGACGTAACCCTAAGCCAATACAGGGGTGACAAGAACGTGCTCCTGGCTTTCTACGTGCTCGACTTCACCGGCGGCTGAAGCACCGAACTGGCCACCCTTCGGGCGGCCCGGAGCTCCTTCAACGACGCCAACACCCAGGTGCTGGGTCTCAGCATCGACAGCATTTTCGCCCACAAGGTCTACGACCTGACCCTCGGGGGNNATCATGACCGACAACGGGATCAGCAAAAGGGCCTGCTTCCTCATCGACAAGCAGGGCGTCGTCCAAGTTGCCGAGGTGTACGAACGGGGTCTGCCGGATGTCGCCGCGCTGGCGGCCAAGGCCGCGGCCCTCTAGCGCGGGCCCGGTCTACGGCGGAGGCGACAACCCATGAAAAGCAGGCAGGAGGCCCTGGACCTCCTCCACGAATACACCAAGAGCGAGAACCTGCGAAAACACGGTCTCGGGGTGGAAGCGGCGATGCGGGCCTATGCCCGCAAGTTTTCGGAGAACGAAGACGTCTGGGGCATCGTGGGCCTGCTCCACGATTTCGATTACGAGGTCCACCCCACCGCCGACACCCACCCCGTGGAAGGCTCCAAGATCCTCAGGGAGCGGGGCTACCCGGAGGAGATCATATACGCCATCCAGTGTCACGCCGACTACCTGGGGCTGGACCGGCGGACGAACATGGACAAGGCCATTTTCGCCTGCGACGAGCTGGTCGGCTTGGTAAACGCCGTGGCCTTGGTCCAACCCACGAAGAGCGTCACGGACGTCAAGGTGCGGTCGGTCAAGAAGAAGCTGAAGGACAAGTCCTTTGCCAGGGGCGTGATCCGGGAAGACATCACCAACGGCACGGCCCAGCTTGGCGTCGACCTCGACGAGCACATAGCAACGGTAATCGAGGCGATGCAGGGCGTCGCCGCCGAGCTTGGCCTGGACGGCAGTCTGGTCAAGACATAGGAACTCCCTTGCAGCCCGACAAGGTCCTGCTGAAAGGCATGGAGTTCTACGCCTACCACGGAGTCAACGAGAGCGAAAAGACCCGGGGACAGCGCTTCATAGTCGACTTGGAAATGTCCGCCGATCTCGGCAAGGCTTCGGAGACCGACTCCCTGGACGACACCATCAACTACAGCCGCGTTTTCCGCCTCGTCGAACGCATAGTGGAAGGCCCCTCCCGAGACCTCATCGAGACCGTCGCGGGAGAAATCGCCTCTCAGGTCCTTCAAAACTTTCCCACCGAGACGGTCCGGGTCAGGGTCAACAAGCCGGATGTCCCGATAAGCGGGGCGACCCTCTCGGGGGCGGCGGTGGAGATCGTCAGGGGCCGAGACAATCCGCCACGGAGGTAACACGATTTGAGCGCATCAGCCGACAACCGGGACTGGGCTATAGTGCTGGGAGCATCCAGCGGATTCGGGGGGGCGTGTGCCCTGGCCCTGGCGGAGAAGGGACTGAACATTGCGGGTGTCCACCTGGACAGGCGGGCTACCTTGGCCAATGCGGAAGCCATCTCGGCCAAGATCGAGGCCGCGGGGGTCAAGGCCCTCTTCTTCAATACCAACGCGGCGGACGACGCCAAGAGGGCCAACATCCTGGACAGCTTGAAGGAGAACCTGTCAGCGGGCGGGTCGGTCAAAGTGCTGGTGCACTCGCTGGCCTTCGGGACACTGAAGGCGTACATACCGGAGGACCCCAAGGACTCGCTGACCCAGGTCCAGATGGACATGACCCTCCACGTCATGGCAAACACGCTGGTGTACTGGCTGCAGGACCTGGTGTACAGGGACATGATGCGGGATGGGGGCCGGGTGTACGCCCTCACCAGCGCCGGTTCTCACCGCGTAGTCCCGACATACGGCGCCGTGTCGGCGGCCAAGGCGGCGCTGGAGTCCCACGTGAGACAGCTGGCCATGGAGCTGGGGGGGCGCGGGATTACGGTAAACGCCATCAGGGCCGGCATCACCGATACGCCGGCGTTGAGGAAAATCCCCGGCCACGAGGACCTGATAGCCGGCGCCACCGCCGGCAACCCCAGCGGCAGGATGACTACCCCGGAGGACGTGGCCGCGGCCATTGCCATGCTGGCCACGGGCCCGACGAGATGGATTACCGGGGACGTGATAGGCGTGGACGGGGGAGAGGACATATCGGGGTTCTAGGGCTCCCGGTCTACGAGTCCCTGTTTCCCCCTCGTTACCCTAAGTCCCACGCCGCGTGGGGATATTTTCCTTCCAGTAGGTTGACGTGCCGCTCCGACAGAAGGGGCACGGGGAGGCTGTCATCGAAGATGCGACCCCTGCCCCCCAGCCCCGACAACGGTCGGGCCTCCACCCCCTTGGACTGAATACACACCTTGAACCCGCCGAGACCTTCGGGGTCGATCAGGTTGCCCAGGCCCATGAGGTTGGCGTGATATCGGGCCGAGGGCAGCGCCATGTCTCGGAGGCGGTCTCTTATGCCCACGATGCCCAGATTGCCCAGGAACTGTCTTTGGGAGACCAGTCCACAAGAGCGAAATCCCCGTCTCTCGCCGGTCTGCACCAGCGATGTAAAGTCGACGTGAGCGGTTATGTCCTGCCGCCCGATGCGCCGAAAGGGATGACGGTTGACGGTGTGCCGGTAGTGGCAAGCGAGCGTGCCACCGAAGCGTGAGGCTGAGTAGAGGTCTCGGGCGTGGTGGCCGTAGTCGATGGACAGGACGTAGCCGGAGTCCAGGGACCGGGCCAGGGAACACAGCAAATCATCGAGGCCAAGGTTGATCTCCGCGCGTTGGCCCTCGGCCAAAGTGATCCCCAGGTCGTCGAGCCTTTCCTGTAATCGCCCCGTCGAAGGTTCCCCCGTCACCTCAACCAACCCCTCACCCCCCACCCCGACGTACAGCTCCCGGAGTCTTCCGCCCTCCATCGTGATCCGGTGGACGGGCATCGCGTCCAGGTATTCGTTGGACAAGATGCAACCGGTGACCGTTCGGAGAGGAACTCCGTCCGACACGATAGGATGGGCGCCACGCGCACCATGACTCATTCTCCTGTCGATAGTGACGTACCGTAATGCGTCCGCAAAATCCGGTGATACGTGGTCTGCATACTCCAGGACGTCTCTTGCCAGTACCCCGGCCCCCGCCCCCATCTCCACGACGTGGAACGTCGCTGGGCTATCCATCCCCTTCCACATATCTGCCAACTGCACCGCCAGCAGGGCGCCGAAGGCGGGATGGGCCACGGGGCCCGTGTAGAAGTCCCCCGCCGCCCCAATTCGCTCGGGGCCGGAGGAGTAGTAGCCCCAGGGCACGTGATACAGCGCCAGTTCCATGAAGCGGGCGAAGGTAATCGGGCCCAGGGCCCGGGCCTGTTCGATTATCAGCGATTCGAGGGGGTTTTGGGGCATAGTCGAGTTTATCGGGGCGGGGGTTGATTGACACCTAAAGCTGGCCGCTTGTAGGATATCTCATATTGGGATACACGGTTTTTCCAGTCGGGAGCAAAGGGTGATGGCACCTAAAATCGACTTCAACTGCGACATGGGGGAAAGTTTCGGCGCATGGAAGATGGGCCTGGACGAAGAGGTGATAAAGCACGTCACCTCCTCCAACGTGGCCTGCGGATACCACGCCGGCGACCCGGTCTGGATGCAGCACACGGTGAACTTGGCAAAGGACAATGGCGTGGCCATCGGCGCACACCCGAGCTTCCCCGACCTGCTGGGGTTCGGGCGGCGCAACATGAACACAACGCCGGAAGAGGCCCGAGCGTACGTGAAGTACCAGGTCGGGGCCTTGCAGGCCTTCCTTGGAGGGGCCAAGCTTCAGCACGTCAAGGCCCATGGGGCGCTGTACAACGCGGCGGTCAAGAACGACGACCTGGCCAAGGGAATCTGCCAGGCGATCCTGGACATAGACCCCGAACTCATCCTGGTGGTGCTGGCCGGAACGAACTGGGTGAAAATTGCCAAGGAGATGGGCAACAGGGTAGCCCAGGAGACCTTCGCCGACCGGGCGTTCAATGCCGACGGCACCCTGGTAGCCCGCTCGGTAGAGGGGTCGGTGCTGCACGATCCCGACGTAGTCGTCGAGCGAAGCCTGAAGATGATAACCGAGGGATCCGTGACCGCCATCACCGGCGAGGAGATACCCATGGAGGCCGACACGATATGCCTGCACGGCGACAATCCCGGCGCCGTGGAACTGGCATCCTCCATACGGGGCCGCTTCGAGGAAGCGGGCGTCCAGGTTGCGCCCATGGGGACCTTCTGCTAGCCCCGGCCTAGGCGAAAAGCCAAGGGATGCCGCTCTTCACTGAACCCACCTTCCGTTACGGCGGCGACAGGGCCGTTTTCGTAGAGGTCGGTGACGAGATAAGCCCCGAGGTGAACCGGAGCATACGGCACCTGCTGAATGCCATAGACAGCGCCAACATCCCCGGCCTCCAGGCCCTCGCCCCGACCTACCGCTCAATACTCGTCTATTACGATCCGTTGACCGCGGGTGTTGACGATCTGCAACAGCGAATCTCGGACCTGTATGCCGACCTCCAGGACGCCGACCTTGGAGCGTATAGGGTCGTGGAAATCCCGACCTTGTACGGGGGTGAATACGGCCCGGACATCGACTTCGTGGCCTCCCACAACGGACTCACGGAGGATGAGGTGATAGAAATTCACACGGGGTCCGACTACCTGGTCTACATGGTCGGGTTCAATCCGGGATTTCCCTATCTCGGCGGGATGTCGGAGAAGATTGCCACGCCTCGGCTGCCGACGCCCCGGGTTAGGATGGTCCCAGGCTCCGTTGGCATTGCCGAACGTCAGACCGGCATATATCCGCTGGCGAGTCCCGGGGGTTGGCGGGTGATAGGAAGGTCTCCCATCAGGATGTTCGACTCGGGCAGGGAGCCCCCGTCGCTGGTGCAGGCGGGAGACCTGGTCCGTTTCACCTCAATCGACGAGGCGCGGTACCGGGAGATCGAGGCGGAGGTGGAGTCGAGGAAGTTCAAGGTAACGATACGAGACGTGGGCTAATCGCAAGATGGGCGTTATCGAGGTCATAGAACCCGGCCTTCTCACCACCGTCCAGGACTTGGGCCGCTACGGCTATCTGCGGCACGGCGTCCCCGTATCCGGCGCCATGGACCCGGTCGCCCTGCAGCTGGCCAACCTGCTCACCGACAACCAGGAGGACGAGGCCTGCCTAGAAGTCACCCTATCAGGGCCCAGGCTTCGCTTCCGCTCTCCCACCATCATAGCCATCACCGGCGCAGACCTCTCTCCCTCCCTCAACGATGCCCCCGCCCCGATGTGGGAGTCCTTTCCGGTGCAGCAGGGAGACGTCCTCTCCTTCGGGGAACACAGGTCCGGGACCCGGGCCTACGTGGCGGTGGCCGGGGGGCTGGATGTCCCGGTGATCATGGGCAGCAAGTCCACCTTCATGAAGGCCGGCATAGGCGGATTCGAAGGTCGGGCCCTTCAGGCAGGCGACATGCTGTTGACCCGGTTGCCTCTCTCCCCCAGCGAGGGCCCGGGGCGGCGGGTCCCCCGAAGCCTGGTCCCGAGCTACGACCCCGCCCTGCCAGTTCGGGTGATTCTTGGGCCCCAGGACCACGCTTTCACCCAAGCCGGGTTGGACGTGTTGCTGGGTGAGCCATTCACGGTATCGGCGCAGTCGGACCGGATGGGGTACCGGCTGCAGGGCCCGAAGGTCGAGCACGTGTCCGGGCCGGACATCATCTCCGACGGGATCCCCTTCGGCGGGGTGCAGGTCTCGGGGGATGGGCAGCCGATCATACTGATGGCGGACCGGGGCACGTCCGGGGGTTACACCAAGCCGGCGGTGGTGATCAGCGCGGACATCGGGAAGGTGGCCCAGAGGATGCCCGGGGACGAGATCCG
>JAAXHX010000037.1 GCA_012270635.1 Dehalococcoidia bacterium
GACGCGTTCAACTGCTTCCGGGTCAGGGGGTACATGGCTATGCGAACGACGACGGTGAAGGCGATGATGCTCAACCCGAAATTGCTCGCCAGGATGCCGTAGAGGAATATCAGCGCGTTGAGCATGGGCCCGAGCAGGACCGCATCCCAGATGTCTATGATTATGCCCATGCCTGCTCTTTCACTCTACGACTGCAAAGGATATGTCACTCTGCGGATATGAAGCCCGGCAGCGCCTTGCCCGTGTTCGCATCGATGGCGAAGATATCGTACTTGGTGGTGACCACGAAGGCCGCATTCCCCCGGGCGCCGACGGGAGCGAGGATCTGCCCTCCGTCGTCACCCAGGTCCCGGGTGTTGAACGGCTCGTCCCAGGCGGGGGTCCCGGTCTGGGGGTCCAGGCCGTAGACCCTGCCGTCCCTGGACCCGACCACCAGCACCCGGTCCGCCAGGCTGGAGAACTGTCCGCCGGAAGCCGACTTGCCGACCAGGGCCGGCGTGCCGCGGACCCCTTCGGAGGCGATGAAAGGCTCGGCCCAGAGCGGGGATCCCGAGGCGGCGTCCACCGCCTGGACCTCGCCGTCCAGCGAGGATATGAAGACCATGTCCTGGCCCCTGGCGTCGGCGGCAAAGAGGGCGTCGGCCCAGATCCAGCTGCCGGTAGGGTAGCTCCAGCGGGGCCTGGCGTTCAGTCCCCCGTTGACGGGCACGGCGTAGAAATTCTTGTCGAAGGAGCCGACGTAGGCAACCCCCTCCTCGACTGTGGGGGTCGCCACGATGGCGCCCCCCGCCCGGAACTCCAGGGTTTTGCCCCCGGTCTCGCTCACTCCGTACAGGGTGCCGTCCATGGTCCCGAAGTAGACCACGCTGCTGTCGATCGTGGGTGTGGACCAGATGGGGCTCTCCGCGGGGAAGAACACTCCCCCTGCGCCCAGCTTCGGCTCTCCGGTGGTCGCGTCGAGGCCGTACAACATCCCGTCGTCCGAGCCGAAGTAGACGGTGTTGGTCCCTTGCGAGTAGGCCACGCCCCCGAATATCACGCCGACGGAATTCATGCCGGGTTCCGGGAACTGCCACACGGGTGCGTCAAAACCCCCGTCGCCGATGGCGAACACCCTACCGTAGTCGTTGCCGTCCGCAGTGTAGATGACGGTGATGAAGGCGGTGTGTCCCTCAGGCCCCGAGACGGGGGCCCCGTAGATGGACGTCGACTCCCCGGTTGCCGTGTGGCTCCCTGTCACCGCCCCCGACACGGTGTCGATGATGCGGATGGTAGCCTGGTCGGAGTCCTTCTTGGTGGGGACGTACAGCGAGTTCCCGACGACGCTCGGGCCTCCCCATCCCTGGAAAGTGATTCCCAGCCCGGCGCCCGTGCAGGCCAGGGCGGCCAGCAGCCCCACTACAAGCGCCACCGGCAAAAATCTGCCGAGGGCTGTTCGGAGTCCCGCCCATGCCATACGGCCCTGGCCTTGAGGCGCCGGTGATATCGAAGAAGTCATGCTGTGGACGGACGCCCCGTTATGGGGGCGGCTTTTGCCGGAGTTCGCGAGATAGCCTTTCAGGGTACCGGGTCGTACCCGCCTGCTGATAGTGGGTGGCAACGGCCTATCCGCCGTATGGTCAGCCAGCCGCCCTTGAACGCTCCGTATCTTTCGACCGCGTCATGGCCGTACTCGGAGCAGGTCGGGAGGAAGCGGCAGGTGGGGCCGGGCCCGTAATACGGAGACAGGGATTGCTGGTAAAAGCCGATGAGACCCAGGACGAAGCGTTTAAGGAACATGCTCAAACTGCGCGGGCTTTGGCTCTGTCCAGTATCCGCAACGAGCGCAACAGGCCCTTCAAGGCGGTCTTCAGATCGGCGTATCCGGCCTCGGAGGCGCTCTTTCGGGCTATGACCACCAGGTCCCATCCCGGGTTGCCGCCCAGCTCGGCGGTGATGCTCCGCAGTCTTCGCTTCATCAGGTTCCGACGGACCGCGTTGCCGACTCTCTTGCCCACCGAGTAACCGAACCTGGTGACCTCCAGACCGTTGGGAATCGCGCCGAGTACCAGAAACCCGTTTGCCCTGCGCTTGCCCTTCCTGAGGACCCGATCGAAGTCGCGGCTCTTCCTGAGCCTTCGGTCCCTGGCCGCACCCTTCAGCAGCGGGCTCCCCTTTCTTTAGTGTTCGAAGTAGTAGCCCTAAACGGCTAGCCTGGTTCTGCCCTTCGACCGACGCCGGTGTATAACGTCGCGTCCCCCGCGCGTGCTCATCCGGGCACGGAAGCCATGCTTCCTTTTCCGGGGCAGTCTCTTAGGTTGGTATGTCCTTTTAGGCATGTTTCAGACTCGTTTAGGAATGCCGATTATAGTTTAGCCCCGTTCCCAATGTCAAACCGCGCCCACCTACGCGCCCCCTCCCAACCGGTATCCAGGGGTTGGGGCCGCTCGTGCTGAACCTGTCGAAGTATGAGCGGGAGGTGATGAGGACGCCCTCATACCTCCTTCCCTCCGTCATTCCGGCCCTCGAGCCGGAATCCATCCCCATTCCCCCCTTGAACACTGATTGCAGGAT